>JAJRTD010000149.1 GCA_024278435.1 Gammaproteobacteria bacterium
AAGCGGGAAAAAGTCCGTTTTACCCGCCACCACCCACTGCACCAAGAATCCAGTACCTGACCAGCTTCTCGGGCCCCAATGATCTTGAGCCTGACAGCAGCCTCAGTGAATTTGTCCTCGGTAAAGAATCTGAGAACTCATCACTGATCAACAAGCCTTATGGCGTTGCCATTCATGACGGCAAATTATATGTGGTTGATATCAGAGGCCCGGGCTACGCCGTTTTTGACCTTAAAAATAAAAAGTTTGATATTATCTACGGCTCTTTCTCCGGCAAGATGAAAAAACCCATCAATATCTCAATCGACAACGATGGAACAAAATATATCAGTGATGCCGGCCGCAGCCTGATCCTGGTTTATGACAAGGACAATAAATTTCAAAGAATTATCGGTGACGGCGAATCCTTCAAACCATCCGATACCGTTATCGACGGTGACAAACTGTTTGTTACCGACCTGAAAAACCACCGCCTGGTGGTACTGGATAAAAAAACCGGCAAACTGCTTTACACCATTGGCAGTGTCGGCTCAAAAGAGGGCGAACTGTTTTATCCCACCAATATTGCCCTGGGGCCGGATAAGCACATCTATGTGAGTGAAACCGGTAACTTCCGGGTACAGAAATTTACCCTTGATGGCAAGTTTGTAGAAAGTTATGGCCAGGTTGGCACCGGACTGGGTCAGTTTGCCCGACCCAAGGGCGTTGCACTGGACCACAAGGGCAATATGTATGTGGTAGATGCTGCATTTGAAAATGTTCAGATCTTCAATAAAGACGGCAAATTACTGATGTTTTTCGGTGAGCCCGGTGGTGAACGCGCCAATATCAACCTGCCCACCGGCATTGCCATTGATTATGACAATGTTGACTACTTCAAAAAATACGCCAAACCCGGTTTCGAACTGGAATACATCGTTCTGGTTGCCAACCAGTTTGGCAAAAGTAAGGTGAATGTTTTTGGTTTCGGCCGTATGAAAGGCATGGATTATGCGGATAATTTTACAGCCGAATGACCATCATCATGAGAACAGAAGACTCAAAACGTGAAACAGAGCGCCACTATAATACGTTTAACGGCAGTACAGCGCGGGCTTATCGCCCTGCTGTGTCTGGCTGTAAGCGGAGTAGCAACAGGCGCAGAAGTTGACAGTTTCCGGCTGACCGATGTTTCCAGTGAGCTGGCTTTACGCTATCTTTATGATGAACAGACGTTTTATTCTTCTGGCACAAAAACACAGGAGGACATCCGCCCGACTTTTCAGCAAGAATTCAGTGTTGATACTGACAGTTATGTCTACCACCCCAACCTGCTGACAATGAATCTGGGGGCAAGCTTTCTGCTTGACCAGAGCCGTGTTGAAACATTATCCGCTGAAAACAGCAACAACGAAAAATTGCTGGGTTATAACGCACGCCTGGATTTTCTTAAAAACAAACCCTACCCGGCTTCGGTCTATTACACCAGGTCAAATCCCTCGGTTTCACTCGGTGTGGGCGGGCGTTTCTTGCTGGAGAACACCCGCTACGGTGTTGATCTTGCACTATTGGAGTCCATATCACCGGTACAGATCAACTTTAACGCCTACCGTCAGTCTGCCAATGGCGAAGGTTTTGACCAGGTGACCGACGATACTGTAGACCACACCAACATACGCTTCTACCGTGCCTATGGCAAAGGCAATTACGCCCAGCTGACCTACCAGACCAATGTCCGTAACTCCCGCAGTGGCAGCCCCAACCTGCCTATCCAGGAACGCAGCACCAGCAACGAATCTGCCTTCCTCGATGCAAAAAACCTGTTTGGCAGTAAAAATCAGGGACAGCTGATTACCAATGCCGTCTATACAACCCAGAAGGAATTCCCCAAACGTGAGGAACTGCGCGTCTACCCGGTGCTGAACTGGCAACACAGTGACAAACTCAATTCTTTTTACCGTTTTCTCTATACCAATGCCGATGAGGAAGACCAGAAGATAAACCAGAAACTCTTTACTACCGGCATTGGTTACAACGACAATAAAAAGACCTATGGCAACGCCGACATACATATTGAAGACAGTAAAAATACAGGTGTTAACTATAAAAGCCGGGGCGCAAACTACCAGATCAACTACAGCCAGCCTGTTGGCTTCGGCACAATCACCGCCGGTTACAGTGGCGCACTGGACTACCGTGACCAGACAGCCGAAGTCGGCGTTTTTTCCATTTTTGGTGAAGAAATTACGCTGATAGGAACCACCCAGGTAAACCTGAGCCGGCAGTTTATTGTTGACAGCAGCATCGTGGTTTCCAATACCGGCCGCACCCAGATTTATGTTGAAGGTGATGACTACCGTATTTTGCGTGTCGGCTCCACCACCCAGATACAGCGCGTGGCGACCGGCGCCATACTGGATGGCCAGGTGGTACTGGTCGACTATGATTACCAGACCGGTGGCACATTCGCCTACGATCTGGTCAATAATAATGCGCTACTGCAATGGAATCTTTCCCGTTTCTATGAGCTCTATATCCGTTTTCGTGACTCGCAGCAAAAGTTACGCGAAGGCGACCCCACCATACCGTTGAACTCGATCACCAGTTACACCTATGGCGGCACTATTGACCAGCCTCTGCTCAGCGGCATCAGCCTGGGTGGACAGGCCTATGTCACCGACCATAACGAGGACATTAACCCCTTCCTGCTACGTTACATGGATGCCTATATTGACCTGCCCCTGCACCGGTTAACAAAACTTCGCTTATCTGGACGACGCCAGCTGGTCGATAATGAAAACTCGGTTGAAGATGTAAACCTCACCGGCTATATATTGCGCCTGCACTCCCGCCCCTGGCTGAGAGCACAGCTGAATTATGAATACAGCCAGGAAACCGATACCGGTGGCACACTGAAACGCCTGCTGAAAATTCAGCGCCTGCAGTTCAGATGGGCTTTCCGCCAGCTCAGCCTGGATGCCAATGCCTATTACACCCAGGAAAAACAGGGCTCAAATGACCGGGACCGCTGGTCTATCCGGGTCAACCTGGTGAGGGCTTTCTGATGAACTGCCGTCGACACCGGGTTACCGGGTTTATTGTTTTCTACGCTTTTCTGGCGACCCTGGTCATGGCCTGTACCAGCGACGAAAAACACAGCAAGATAAGCAAACCGGTGTGGCCGGCTCCCCCGGCTACCGCCAGGATTGCTTTTGAACAGAGTTTTTCCACACCGGAAGAGCTCGGTATAGAGCGAGGCTTCTGGCAGTGGATCGGCGACTTTGTTTTTGGCGGAGACGAAAATCGCCTGATCCGCCCGATGGCCGTGGTAACCACGGATGATCGCCATATTTTTGTTGCCGACCCCGGAGTACGCGGGGTACACCGCTTTGACCGGCATAATAATGCCTACAAACTGATCAAGCGGAGCAACGGACTCGACCTGCCCTCACCCGTGGCACTGGCCAGCGATGGCAACGGCAACATCTTTGTCACCGACTCAAAGCTGGCAAAACTGTTTATCATCCCCGAAGGCAGTCAGTTTGCGCAACCGTTCGAACTGGATGTTGAGCTGCAACAACCCACCGGTATCGCTATCGAGCCGGAAACTGGTGATATTTACCTGGTGGATACCGCTCAGCACAAGATACTGGTGTTTGATTCCAGCGGCCAGTTAAAAAACCATTTCGGAAAACACGGCACACAGGCCGGTGAATTCAACTACCCGACGCTTATCTGGCTGCAAAATGAGATCCTGATAGTAACCGATGCCCTCAATTTCCGCATTCAGTTATTTGACCTTGAGGGCAGCTACATCAGCGGTTTCGGCCAGGCGGGACAGTCCAGCGGCTACCTGGCCCGGCCAAAAGGCGTGGCCAGTGATGAAGACGGCAATATTTATGTCGTGGATGCACTGCTCAATAATATTCAACTATTTAATGCCAGCGGCCAGTATTTGATGACAGTCGGTGAACGCGGACAGCTTCCCGGCCAGTTCTGGCTGCCTACCGGTATTTACATCAACGATCAGCAGAAAATCTACGTTGCTGACACCCATAACCACCGGATACAGGTGTTTAGTTATATTGGTGGTCTATAATGAGAGTAAGACATTTAAATACATTTTCCCCCCGAGTTTGCCCGATGCGTCGCTTTCTTCTATTTCTGTTATTAACACTGCTGAGCGCCAGTGGATACGCCGGCATTGCCAGTACCAAGCACAACCTGTCCGTCACCGGCCCCGGCAACATCAAAGCCAGTGGCGAGCAGGAAATCTGTATTTTCTGCCATACACCGCATAATTCACGGCCCATGACGCCTTTATGGAACCGCGCCTCTTCCGGCAGCGTCTATACGCCATATAACAGCTCGACCATCATCTCGTCACCCGGCCAGCCCACAGGCGCCTCAATGCTGTGCCTGAGCTGCCATGACGGAACCATTGCCCTGGGCAGCGTGCTGAGCCGCCCCAGCGATATTGTTATGGATAACGGCGTCACCACCATGCCGCCCGGACCGACCCGAATCGGTACCGACCTGTCCGATGATCACCCGGTTTCATTTGACTACACCCCGGGACTGGCCTCACAACGTGGTGAGCTGACCAATCCCGATACCCTGACCGGGCCGGTAAAAGTGGATAAAAGCGGCCAGATGCAGTGCACCAGCTGCCATGACCCGCATAACGATACATACGGCAAGTTCCTGGTGATGCAAAATACCGCTTCCGCACTGTGCCAGACCTGCCATATCAAGAATTTCTGGAATGAAGCCGAGCACAAAAATTCATCTGCCACCTGGAACGGCACACCTCCTGATCCGTGGCC
>JAJRTD010000150.1 GCA_024278435.1 Gammaproteobacteria bacterium
GACACCGGAATAGGTCCGGGTACTCAAAAAATGAATCACCCGCTGCGCGACGCGGGCGAAAAAGCTCTGGTTATCGATAACCTTCTCACCGCTGGTCTGCTGTTTTTCGCCGCTACTGTTATGCAGAAAGATAATATCCAGATCCGAGCCATAACCCAGTTCATTACCGCCCATTTTCCCGTAGGCGACTATCGACATTTGCGGATAAAACGGTTCACCATCGACCAGGCAGGCCGGTTTACCGTATTTGACCACCATGGCCTGCCATGATAAATCCAGTATTTTTTCCAGCAGCACGTTCGCCAGTTCGGTGAGCCGGTCGGAAACCAGCTCCACCGGCTCATTGTAAAAAACATCCAGAACCGCCACGTTAAACACGGTCTGGCGCTTGAACTGGCGCATCCTGTCCATCTGCTGCTCAAGATCCGCATCCGGCTGCGAACCAGCGGATTCAATCCGGGCCAGTTCCAGCTCCAGCAGGCGCTTGATATTATGCTCCCTGCTATATTCATCCACCGGGGTCAGCAGGCCATCGAGCAGAATCGGGTGCCGGGTCAGGCGTTCGGTAAACCATTCACTGGCCGCGCACAGCTTTAACATCTGCTGCTGCACCAGCGGGTATTCATTGAGCAGGCTGATGTATATGCGGCGCCCGACCAGGGCACGGATTATACGGCTGACACGATCCAGCAATGTTTCTGCATGCGCATAGCCGGCGATCTGTTGTAACAGGGAAACCAGCAACTGCGCCACCCGACGCCGGTTGTCGGCAGACAGGTGCTTGACCTGTGCGCTGTTACGCAGCTCCTGCAGCCGGTTGACAACAGCATCGGTATCGCTAAAACCGGTATCTGCCAGGTACCGCGCCAGTTCGGCATGGGTATCCTCGTCTGCCTCACTGGCTTCCCAGAAAATGATAAAAGGCGATGCCGTTTCATCACTGTCGTCATCATCGGCGGTTATCAGGTGCTGAAACACCCGGTCGACATTGTGCTGGTGCTGCGACAACTGTGACAGCAGCTCTTCCCAGCTGTTTATATTCATCGCCAGGCAGATGCGCTGCCGGGAAACATCATCATCCGGCAGCACATGCGTCTGTTTGTCATTCAGCATCTGCAAACGGTTTTCCAGCCGGCGTAAAAACCAGTAGGCCCGGATCAGCTGCTCAACCTCTGCCGCCTGCAGGTAGTTTTTTTCCGCCAGTAAGTTCAATACTTCAATAATGCTGCGTGAACGCAGTTCCGGTTCCCGCCCGGCACGAATCAGCTGCAGCGTCTGGCCGATAAACTCAATTTCACGAATACCGCCGGGGCCCAGCTTGATATTGTTTTCCATGCGCTTGCGTTTCATCTGCGCATTAATCATGGCTTTCATCTCGCGGATTGAATCGATCATACTGAAATCCAGGTAACGCCGGTAGACAAACGGCGTCAGCAGCGACTGCAGGTACGCTCTATCCCTGTCACGACCGGTAATCAGCCGTGCCTTGATCATGGCATAGCGCTCCCAGTCACGACCGTGCAGCTGGTAATACTGCTCGATACCGGAAAAGCTCATGGCCAGCGGGCCGCTTTCACCAAACGGCCGCAGCCGGGTATCAACCCGGAATACAAAACCATCTACCGTCACCTCGTCCAGCACCTTGACCAGCTTGCGGATCACCGCCAGGTAAAATTCATAATGTGATTTTTTGCGTGGGCCGCTGGTTTCCCCGTCTTCAGCAAAGCTGAAAATCAGGTCGATATCAGAGGAAAAGTTAAGCTCCCGGCCACCCATTTTCCCCATGGCAAAAACCAGCAGGGATTGCGGTTCACCACTGGCATCCACTGGCATCCCAAAAGTTTCTGCCTGCTGCTGCTCCAGGTACTGCACAACAACAGCAACAACAGCCTCGGCAAAACCGGTCAGTTCACCGAAAATGACCGGCTCATCAGCCAGAGCATTCAGATCCCGCCAGGCAATGCGCAACATTTCCTGCTGACGCAGTTCTCGCAGCATTTTCATCAGCTGCTCATCACCGTCCGAGTCAGCGACGAGCCGGCTTAACTGCTGGCGATAATCATCGATACAGCGAGGCGATTCAAAGCCTTCCCGGTATAGTTGATAAAAGGTTTCAGGATAACGAATGCAGTTACGCGCAATAAAGTCACTGCAGGCCCAGGTTTTTCCCAGCGTTGCCAGTGACAGGCCCTGCTGCGAATCGATGTTTTTTTCTGCACATGACTGGCACCAGCTTTCCCAGTCATTTTCGACAATGGATTTTAAAGCTTCAGGAACACCTGATAGAAGGTCAGCGGGAGCGGGAATGTCGCTGGTTGTTGGTTGTTGGTTGTTGGTCATTGGTTATTCGTCACCAGGCGGGCAATGCATACATCATACTGCATTATAGGTCAGCAGTAACAGTGAGTTACTGCCACAGGCAGGCTATTGATAAAAGCACGACCAATGACCAACAACTTAACTAAAGATACCTTTGAGAATAAAGAAGAACAGGATAGAAAGAATGGCGCCCGCTGGCAGGGTCACAATCCATGACATAAAGATGTTACTGATGACGGTCATGTTCAATGCCGCCATACCACGCGCCAGGCCAACACCCAGCACTGCACCGACCAGTGTATGGGTTGTTGAAATCGGCAGGCCGGTACCGGAAGCCAGCACCACGGTTGTGGCAGCCGCCAGGGTTGCAGCGAAGCCACGGCTTGGTGTCAGTTCGGTAATCTGGCTGCCCACCGTGGCTATTACTTTTTTACCATACATCATCAGACCGATAACAATGCCGATACCGCCAAGGCCAAGTACCCATAAGGGCAGCATCGACTTGGAGGCGATTTCGCCACCGCTATGAACAATACTGACCACGGCCGCAACCGGCCCGATAGCATTTGCCACGTCATTAGAACCGTGAGCAAAGGCCATGGCGCAGGCAGTGATAACCATCAACACACCAAATACACGCTCCACGTTAGTGAAGTGAAATTTTTTGTCCTTCTTCGGATCGTGCTTGATCTGATTCACAAAGAACCTGCCGATGGTCATAATGATCAGGCCGATAATGAAAGCATAGAGATACTGCTCAGACGTACTGATATCCAGTCCCACATGCTTCAGCCCTTTGACCAGCGTTACCAGGGCAATAATAAATCCAACCAGGAAAATGTAATAAGGCACATACTTTTTCGCGTTATCAAACGGGTGCTGCGTGTCCAGTATTAACGCCTGAACACTGCGGAACAGCATAAAAGCAATAAAACCCGCAAGCACCGGCGATACCACCCAGCTGGCGACAATAAAACCGACCTTGTCCCAGTGCACGGTATCCATGCCAATGCCCACCATGGCAAAACCAACGATGGCACCGACAATGGAATGCGTGGTCGAAACCGGCCAGCCATTCCTTGAGGCAATCAACAGCCAGATGCCGGCCGCCAGCAATGATGCCAGCATGCCATAGAGCAGCAACTCCGGGTTACCGGATAACAGGTCGGCATCAACAATGCCCTTGCGGATGGTTTTGGTCACCTGGCCACCGGCAAGGATGGCACCGGCAAATTCGAAAACAGCGGCAATAAGAACCGCCTGCTTGATGGTTAATGCCCTGGAACCGACCGAGGTTGCCATGGCGTTGGCTACGTCATTGGCACCAATACCCCAGGCCATGAACAGGCCGAATACTGCGGCAAGGATGAGAAATACGGTGCCGTACTGCGCGATAATATCCATCGTTATCCCCTACCTTGCCAGCATCAGCTGTAAACGACTTCCTACTCGTTGAGATCGATCAGCTACTTCCCCTGTACCTTCAATGATTTTGTATAGAAACATGATTTCAATCGGCGGCAAATCATTTTCAATTTCAAACAGCTTGTAACGAATGGCCGACTGCAGATTATCTGTATCACTTTCAATCGAATCCAGTTTGCTGATCATATCGCTGACAATCTGGACTTCCTGACCACTGAAGCCGGTTTCAACCAGTTCATCGAGTTCGTTAATAGCCTTGCGCGCCTGCTTGCAGGCGGCAACACAGCGGGTGACAAAACGGATATAGTCTTCCTGAATGCTCTCCGGCAGCGTCATGTGGCGGCCGAGAATGGTGCCGGCAATATCTTTTGCCTTGTTGGCAATGCTGTCCTGCATTAACAGAACCTCGAGCAGGTCCTGGCGGGAGATCGGCATAAACAGCCCTTTCGGCAGGTTCATGCGCAGCTCTTTTTTCAGAATATCGGCTTCTTTCTCAAGATCAGAGATCAGCTTCTGGCTGCTGGCCACCTCTTCCCATTCTTCATTGATAACAGCGTTAAACAGGGGAATCAACTCGGTCGCACAGGCATAGACTTTTGACATGTGCTTTTGCAGGGGACTGACAGGCGAACTGCCGAAAATCCCGCTCATATAACCACCTACTGGCATCGCTTTTTCTCCTCCGGCACTATTGCACGGAATCGGCGTCTGATCTTGAATTTCGCGCATTGTAATATTTTCATAACAAAATAGAAGCATTTTTTTGCTTTATTTTTAAAATAGTTTTAACGTGTTGATATGCATCAAGAAATACCAGACGTGAAAGCGTTGATAAAACAGCTTTTAGCAACACCATCCATCAGCTGTACATCTGCAGAAATTGACCAGGGCAACCTCCATGTCATAAACCTGCTGGCCGACTGGTTTGAAAACCTGGGTTTTCAATGCGAAATTCAAATGCTTGACCGGGAAAAGAGCAAGGCCAACCTGGTCGCCACACTCGGTTCAGGCAATAACGGTCTGGTACTGGCCGGACACACCGATACCGTTCCGTTTGACGAGAATCGCTGGCAGGTTGAACCCTTCGGCCTTACCGAAAAAGACAACCGCTTCTACGGCCTGGGCAGCTGTGACATGAAATCATTTTTTGCCATCATTATCGAGGCAATAAAAGGTATTGATTTAAAAAAGATACAGCAGCCGTTAATTGTTCTTGCCACTGCCGACGAGGAAACCAGCATGTCCGGTGCCAGGGCTATTGCCGAACAGGCCGGCCAGCTCGGCATTAACAACGCCCGCTATGCGGTCATCGGTGAACCCACCGATATGCAACCGATACGCATGCATAAAGGCATGATGATGGAAGCCATACAGCTCACCGGGCAGGCCGGTCATTCCAGCAATCCAGCACTGGGCAACAATGCACTGGAGGCCATGCATAAAGTAATAAGCGAATTACTGGCGTGGCGCGAGGAACTGCAACGCCAGTACCATAACCCGCTGTTTGCCGTACCGGTGCCAACCATGAACTTCGGCCATATCCACGGCGGCGACAACCCCAACCGCATCTGCGGCAGCTGTGAATTGCAGCTGGATATACGGCCGCTGCCGGGAATGCGGGTGGCAGACCTGCGCGCCGAGATGCAGCAGCGTCTTAAAAATGTTTTAAACGACACCGGCATCAGCTTTAAAACCGTGGCTTTATTTGAAGGTGTAGACGCCATGGAGACAGATAAAAACTCGGCGCTGGTCAAACTCGCCGAAAAAATGACCGGCACGGAATCACAGGCGGTGGCTTTTGGCACTGAGGCGCCCTACTACAATGCCATCGGCATGGACAGCATTGTTATGGGACCGGGCAGCATCAACCAGGCACATCAGCCGGATGAATATATCGAAACCCGGGCATTAGAGCCTGCCATTGATATTATCCGGCAGCTGATTAAACATTATTGTTATTAAAAAGCAGAAAACGACTCACCATAAATGTCTCGGAAATAATTTTTATGGTTTACCTTAACAGGTAGGTGCAAAAAAACTTTCTGGAAATTTTTTCACGTTAGTCCCGCAGGGCTCCTACATGGATGTAGATGGTAGGGCAACACATATGTTCAGAGATTCCTTAGATACCAGGCAATACGGGTTACAGATCTTTCCACTCCGCTACGCTCCGGTCAAGATGACAACGTAAAGTTAACGGGACAGCAGTGAAGCTATTTAATAATTTTGTAACACGGCACATATTCTGTACCCGGCAACTTCATGCGCTGCTGCTCAACAAACGCCGCCAGCAATGCATCCATCGGTTCCATAATCTCTTTATCGCCATGCAGTTCAAACAGGCCATGCTTTTCAATGGCATGAATGCCTTCTTCCTTTACATTGCCGGCAACCACGCCGGAAAAGGCGCGCCTCAGATTTGCTGCCAGCAGGTGACTTTCCATATCCCGGTGCAGGGCAAGATTACGCATATTGTCATGCGTCGGTTCAAACGGCTGCTGAAACTGCTGATCAATTTTCAGGGTCCAGTTGTAATAAAAGGCATCGCTGTGCTGCTCCCGGTATTCACGAACCTGCTTCATGCCTTTTTTCATTTCGATGGCAACACGCGCCGGATCATCGATAATAATCCTGTAGCGCTGCTGCGCATCCAGCCCCAGGGTATCGACGATAAACTGGTTGATCTGTTTAAAATAATCTTCCGCCGATTTCGGGCCGGTAAAAATCAGCGGGAACGGAACAGAAGCATTATCGGGATGTAACAGGATTCCCAGTATATACAGTATTTCTTCAGCGGTACCCGCGCCACCGGGGAATACAACAATACCGTCACCCACGCGAACAAATGCTTCCAGGCGTTTTTCAATGTCCGGCATAATCACCAGGTGGTTAACAATGGGGTTCGGTGACTCGGCAGCGATAATACCCGGTTCGGTTATTCCAAGATAACGCCCGATGCCGCTGCGTTGCTTGGCATGACCAATGGTTGCACCTTTCATCGGGCCTTTCATCGCACCGGGGCCACAGCCGGTGCAGATATCCAGGTCTCGCAGGCCCATCTGGTAGCCGGTTTCCTTGGTGTAATCATATTCCTCCCGGCTGATCGAATGACCACCCCAGCAAACCACCATATTCGGTACCAGCCCGGGAATCAGGATTTTCGCATTACGCAGTATATGGAACACGGCATTGGTCACATCAACGGATTCACCCAGATTAAAGCGGGGAGAATTAACAATCTTGTTATGCACGTAAATAACATCACGCAACACGGCAAACAGGTGTTCGTTGATGCCGGTAATCAGCTCGCCGTCAACAAAGGCAATCGCCGGTGCATTTTTAAGCGACAGTTTAATGCCGCGCTGGCGCTGGATAACCTTGATGGAAAAATCAGGGTAACGTGCCAGCAGCTCAATACCATCATCAATTGCACTGCCGCAGTTTAAAACCGCCAGCGAACAGTTACGAAACACCTGTGCCAGTTCACCTTCACTGGTATTTAATATGCGACTGACCTCAAACTGCGACAGGGTCTCCAGCTGGCCTTTTGGCGAAATAACCGCATCGATAACTTTATAACTCATAGTAATATCTTCATATTAAGTACAACAAACAACACCAGGTTATTCATCATAAAATTTATAAAACCGTCGTGTCTCACCGCTGAATAATAGATCCTGACTGTACGATGTAAATACCAGGGCGTTTATTGATTGCGCTTTATATTCATTGTCGCAATCAAGTGAATAGGCATTTAACAGGCCGTTTTCAATGGAATAACACTTGCGTTCCAACGGACTGGCAACACTGGTTTCCACCAGCATATCCCCACTTATCCAGCCAATGGTGCCGGAGTCAAAATAATCAGCAAAATGCACATTATCACCCGGCATTGCAACCGATGCCGGCCAGAATGATTTTCCGGCAAACGATGGTGATGGCGGAAGCCCCAGAATATCCAGCACAGTGGGAGAAAAGTCACGCTGCGATACATAACGCCCGAGCGTTGCCGCTGCGACCCTGCCTTCAGCATAAACAATACCCGGAATAAAATACCTGGCAGCAGTGGTTTTATGTTTACCGCCGGTATGGTCAGACATTAATATGAAAACGGTATTTTTATAGTAGGGCTTGTTGCTGATTTTCTCAAAAAATTCCCGCATGGCCTGGTCTGAAAAATGCAGGATACTCTGGTGCTTCTGCTCACTGTTTTTATTACCAAAAAATGGCTTCACCCCTTTCGGCACCTGGATGTCATGCGTGCTATTGGTATTAACGCCGATCAAAAACGGCTGCGGCATGGCATCCAGTTTTTCCAGGACGAAATCATAAATATCGGGGTCATGGGCGCCCCAGTAATTATGTTCATAGCGGCCATCCGGAATATCCTCCCTGGCATAACTGTCAGTAAACCCCAGGCTTTGGGCAAACGCCCCGGTACCACTGGTTTCCTTATGTGAGCCCTGAAAAAAGGCAGTATGCCAACCCTGCTGTTTTAGAATATCCGGCAGGCAATGGTAGCGGTTGTTCTGCAAACTGGTCTGGGCAACGGTTTTACCCAGCGGATTCTGCTGCGAACAGAAGGTGGCATAGATACCTTCTGTGGTTCTGACACCACCGGATATAACACCCAGCGGAGCCAACGATTGCTGTTTCAATGC
>JAJRTD010000151.1 GCA_024278435.1 Gammaproteobacteria bacterium
AGTTAAAAACTTTAAAAACGATTTACCACAGAGGACACGGAGGTCACAGAGGTTTAATTGTTAAAAGCGCCTGCGGCGCTTTCAACAATCATTCGTTTTTCTCTGTGTCCTCTGTGGTGAAATATTTTTGACTGTCCGTTCATGGCAGAAGGCAGTCATTAAGTATCAAATCACCCACACAGGCTTTAAACCGAACAATTAGACAAACTATTCTCAAGGAAGGGATCCCATGCAACTTGCCACACTCTACACCCGTGCGCTCAACGGCATTAACGCCGCACAAGTCACCGTCGAAGTTCACCTATCTAACGGCCTGCCGGCCTTTTCCATCGTCGGTCTGCCCGAAGCTGCGGTACGCGAAAGCAAAGACCGCGTGCGCGCCGCCATCATCAATTCAAATTTTGAATTTCCCGCACGCAAGATCACCGTCAATCTGGCGCCCGCCGACCTGCCCAAAGACGGCGGACGTTATGACCTGCCCATCGCACTGGGCATACTCGCTGCCAGCGGACAGATTGAAAAAAACCTGCTGGCCAAATACGAGTTTCACGGTGAACTGGCATTATCCGGACTGTTGCGCGAAGTGAATGGCAGCCTGCCGGTGGCGCTGGCGGCGCAAAAGAATAATAAAAAGCTTGTTATGCCGGTCAAAAGTGCGGCGCAGGCAGCGCTAATCGAAAGCGCCGAAATTTTTGCCGCAGACAACCTGTTAAGCGTATGCCAGCATCTACAGGGGCTGGCGAACCTGCCTTTTGCAGAAGTCGCCAAAGAACAGGAACACACCGTTCATACACTGGATATGTCTGACGTACGCGGCCAACACCACACCCGGCGCGCACTGGAAATCGCCGCAGCCGGGCGCCACAACATGCTGATGATCGGCCCGCCCGGCACCGGAAAATCCATGCTCGCCAGCCGCCTGCCCAGCATATTGCCGCCGATGAGCACACAGCAGGCACTGGAAAGCGCTTCGATCAACTCCATCAGCTACCAGGGTTTCGACCTTCAACAATGGAAAAAGCGCCCGTTTCGCAGCCCGCACCACACTGCATCCGGTGTCGCCCTGGTCGGCGGCGGTTCAAAACCTTCACCCGGTGAAATCTCACTGGCGCATCAGGGTGTATTATTTCTTGACGAGCTAACCGAGTTCGACCGGCACACACTCGACGTATTACGCGAACCCATGGAAACCGGCACCATCACCATTTCCCGCGCTGCCCGGCAAGCAGACTTTCCAGCACGTTTTCAACTCATCGCCGCGATGAATCCCTGCCCACAAGGTTATACCTGCGACGGCAAAAACCTGTGCCGCTGCACGCCACAGCAACAACTAAAACACCGCAACCGAATATCCGCACCGTTTCTTGATCGCATCGACATCCACATCGAAGTACCACGCATCGACAAACAGGCGCTCGATAATAACGCCGAAAAAGGTGAGACCAGCCAACAGATACGAAAGCGCGTTTATAAAGCTTTCCAGCGACAACAGCAACGTGGGCCACGATTTAACGCCGAATTAAATAACAAAGAAGTAGAAAAATTTTGCGTGTTAAAAGAAAAAGAAAAGTTACTGCTGGACAAGGCCATGGACAGACTAAAACTTTCAGCCCGTGCCTATCACCGCATATTAAAACTGGCGCGAACTATTGCGGATATTGAAGATAGTCAGGATATTGAAATTTTGCATCTTACTGAGGCGATTAGTTATCGTAGTTTGGATCGGTTTATAAACAACTAAGGAAGCTCTAACCAAGCCTATCAACGACTCTATATCTCAATTTATAGTATTGCGCTGATATACGTATATTTAGAAAGGCGTCCTCCCGAATATAGGCCAGGCTAATAACACTGTTATAAATAACATCAACTATAACCTGCCTACAGTGCTAAAAACCTCATTGCTCATATCCGACAGATCACTTGAAATGCTGATTTCAAATTTTGAGAGCGATGATAAGTTTACAAACCAGTTAAGAACTCCTGAAAAACCACTGGTTTCATCTCCATTACCTCTTTTAACATTGGTAGCGCCCAGGTTACCAAGACCGTCCGCTACCACAGTCTGGATCGATTCAGCCACACGAAGGAAACTACTGTTTAACTTTACAGACCCCGTATCCTGCACCATGCTAAAATTAGGAAAAAACCTGCGACGCACATGCCTGATATAAACATCCAACAGTGGGATGAAACCACATTCCTCAACTCCCGAGAGCAATGGAACAACCTGCTTGAGCGTTCCGCTGCGGACAGGCTTTTTTTAAGCTGGGAGTGGCTGGCAAGCTGGTGGCAGACATTCGCTGACAGCAACATGCAACTAAAAGTTTTTGCAGCCACTGACAGCGATGGGAAATTACTAGGACTTGCACCGCTTTATCTTTCCCGCGTGAAGAGCCACGGCGTCAGCAATAATCGGCTACAGTTTATCGGCAACTGCTGGCGCGAACGCAGCACCATGCCTACAGAACTTCTCAACTTTATTGTCGACAAGTGCTCAGGAGATATCCTGCCAGCGCTGCTGCTACACATTGACCACCTATCTGACTGGGACGAGCTGGTAATACCTTACATCAGCAGGCAATCAGAAAGCTTCTCACTAATTGAAAACAAGGTTTTTTTCAAGCTATGCCTGGTTCGCAATGCAGAACAACACCAATCTTTTTATCTGCCCCTGCATAGCGGATTTGATGATTATCTGAAATCCTTGAGCAAGAGCGTTCGCCTGAAGCTTTACAACCGGCGTAGCAGGCTGGCGCAAAGCGGCGCGGTAGCTTTCAGCAATCATATCAACAATAATATTGAAGAGAATTTTTCACTACTAAATCGCCTGCATGAGCAGCGGTGGGGAAAGGCTGTATTTACAGGCCAACGACTTAAATTCAACCAGATGCTGGCAGAGCGTCTGGCCGAGAGAAATGCTCTCGACTTTTCCGTGCTGACACTAAACAACAGGCCAGTATCTATACAGTACAACTATATAGTCGACGGGCACGTCTACAACATACAGGCGGGGTTTGAAGTCCTGCCAGACAAAAAAATCGCACTCGGCTACCTGCACTTCGGTTATGAGATAGAAAGTGCCTATAAACAAAAATACAGCTGTTATGATTTTCTTGCCGGCGAAGGCAAAAACACGCAATACAAGGCAGGACTGACAGAAAGTTATATTGATTGTGTTGATATACAGATTGTACGCAAACCTTTGCTAAAGATTCTATACAGGCTGCATGCGGTATTCAGACGCTTAAAAGCCAACGATACTCGTCGGACGCTGTAGACCCCCTGGCCCGTAGACCAGACGAACAAAGACCGCAAATTCATCAAACGACTGTAAGCCGGGCAGATCATTACTATCTTTCTTGCGATACGAAACATCCATCGCGGTAAACAGCTTACGAGACAGCTGATACCGCATGCTTCCATTTAATGTGTACCGGTCATCCAGCCGCTCCGTATCGAGCTGCCGGGTTCTGCTGTAAATAGCGTCCAGCCCACTAGTCAGAAGCTGCGTGACCGGGTAATCCACCCTTACACCGAAGGTTCGCACCGTCCTGTCCAGAGGTGAGTCACTGTACTTTACTTTTCGAAATTCCCACCACAGACGCGTATGTAGGCTGGCATCATTCCGCAGATACGCCGCGCTGAAAATCGAGTTACGTATCACGTCGGTCGCAATCTGCACATCATCAGGGCTACCGTTAATCGGGTTATTAATGGCACTGGCAGCCACGCTACTGGAATCGGTAATATCAGTCGATAGCAGCAGGTTAAATTCCGAACGCGAAGTCAGGTCGGTAAGCCAGTTCAGGCTACCGGCGAAGCCACCACCTTCACGCCCACCTTCGCGCTTCACTCTGGTTGATCCCAAATTTATGGAATAGGATGACCGGCGCTGTATGCCGCTAATCAGGAACGAAAGGTTGGCAAACGAAGTATCCGCAGGTGCAACTCCAAATATATTTTCTTCTGTATAGTCAATTTTCCGGGTACTGAAACTCAGGCCAATACTGATACGGCGACGCCACTGATAATCCCAAATGGCATTAACCCCTACCTGCTTATTATCCGTAGGCAGTTCAGCGTAGTAGTACTGGCTATAAGCTGGTATAACGGTAAACGTCTGGCGCGCCGAAAACGGAAAGTAGATATTCGCGCCAAAGTTGAAAACGTTACTGTCCTGAATATTATTAGGATTGCTGTTGTTGATCGATAGAATAGGGCGCTGTTGGAAATAATTGCTGGCAAACCAGTCAAAGCGATCTCTAACCATCTCCCAATTGGCGCTGCCAGAAAAGTTATAATATTGCTGATCATCAAAGCTGTCTTTGATGTAATTAACATCATTAAAGTTTGCATCCAGCAGGTAGTTCAGCCGGGCTTCGTTTTCTGACAGACGCGCACCCACGTAACCAGCTGTAATGACGTCCTTGCTGCCACTTGATCTTTTCTGCGCGTTGTCAGTGTACTCAACACCCGCTCCTATACTCGGCTCAAACTGGGCGGCACCGCTTCCAGGCGAATAAAATAAACCGGAAACAGCACAAACAAAGCCAAGAATATATCCGTGCTGACCGGGACGCATGAGAATCTCTTTCTTGAAACCTAGAAACTGCGCTCAGGCACCGTAATGACATCACCCGGTAACAGCAGAATATTGGTTCGCATATCACCATCTTCCAGAATATTTTTCAGACGAATATCGTACGTTTGCATACCCTTCTTGGTTCGGCGGTGCAACTTGGTATTATTAGGGTTCGCATACATGTCCACACTGCCGGCTTCGAGTACCGCATCCAGCACGGTCATACCCTGGAAATAGGGCATTGACATACTCTGCTCAACTGAGCCGGTTACCCGGATGCGCGAGAGAAAAGCGTTACCCTGTAGACTTGTTAAAATCACCGTAACATTCGGAGACTTCACATACGAAGTCAGCTTGTTCTCTATCTTTGCAGCCAGCTGCTCAGGGGTCAGACCCACGGCCATGATGTCACCAATAAGCGGCATGGCGATCTTGCCATCTGGCCGGACTGGTTCCGACAATGACAACTCGGGGTTTTTCCAAACTGTGATCTGGATCTGGTCACCCACGGACATCTTGTATGACTTAACTAGCACGCTGGGGGCGGGACTGCTCCATGACTGTGTCTTTGGCGGCAACCTGGGTTCTGATGTACTACAGCCAGCCAATAAGAAAAACAAGCCGGTCACGAACAGAGATGATACTTTCAAGCAACTACGCATGCTGTCTCCTGGAAGAAAGATTTTATCGTGTGTATATTAATCTATAGCCCCTTAAAATGACACCGAGGAAAACTGGCAACGATAACAGTGGACAAAAATAACGTTTACCAGGTGGCCGCCCGGAAATATCGGGCCTGAGAATTTATATACCCTGGCCTACAAACTGACCGGCAGTTCTCGGACAGCCTGGCCGGTATCTGCCATTAGCGCATTAGCCAGTGCTGGCGCCACCGGCGGTACGCCTGGTTCGCCAATACCACCCGGTTCTTCTTCATTTTTCACGATAATCACTTCAATCTCCGGCACCTCATCCATCCTGAGAATAGGGTAATCATGGTAATTGCTTTGCTCCACACGCCCGTGTTTAATCGTGATTTTTGATTTTGTCGCCGCCGATAGTCCGAAAATAATCGACCCTTCCATCTGCTGTTTTACGATATCCGGATTGATCACGATACCGCAATCAATAGCGCATACAACTCTATTAACCCTATAGCCGGATTCCGAAGTTTTTTCCAGCTCGACTATTTGCGCCACATGGCTGCCAAAAGACGAGGTCGCAGCTACGCCATAACGGTACGCGCCGCGTATTCCGCCCTGCCAGCCGACTCTATCAGCGACAAGCTCAAGCACATTCTGCAAACGCGGTGATTTCGTCAGCAATCTCAAGCGCATTTCCAATGGGTCATGCCCGCCCCTGAGAGCAAGCTCATCAATAAAATGCTCAACAGCAAAAACATTATAATGTGGCGCCACCGAGCGCCATGGCCCCTTAGGAATAACCTCGCCAGTATCAAAAACCCTGATTCTCTGGCTTTTGATACCATATGCGTGTTTTGCTCCCCAATTGGAAACACCTGCACCCTTAATAATATGCTCCCAGCTGACAGGCAAGCCATTACTATCAAGTACTGCTTTCATTTCATGAATGGTCAGAGGATGATAGTAATCATGCTGAACATCTTCCTCTCGAGACCAGACCAGTTGCACAGGACGACTATAATGCTCTGCTATTTGCACAGCCTCTGACACGTAGTCCTGCTTCAGCCTTCGCCCGAAACCGCCACCTAGTAACGTTGTGTTAATCGCAATACTGTCATCATAATCGCTCGTGACCATATTCTTTATTTTCTTCAGGCCACGCTCAATCTTCGACTGAGTCAGGCTCCGAGCTTCTTCATAAGCTGCGCTTGGTGATTGCGTCGGCACCCAGACATCCAGCCTACCATCCTCTCTGAACCAGACCGTGCAATTCATAGGCTCCATCGGCACATGCGCCTGGAACGGCTGCAAATATTGCTGAGAAACGATATTCTTTCCCCCACCAAAAACCAGATCAACATCGCCTTTCTGAAACGGCTCTTTCTCAGCATGGCCGTCTACTTTTCTTGTCTGATCAATAATGGACTCGGTAGACTGTTTGCTGTTGATTTCTTCAGACCAGTCAACCCTGAGTTTTCTTGCCGCACTAAAAACGCTCCATGTATCCTTACCCACAATAGCGATACCCTGCTTGATCCTGAACACGTCAAGAACATTACTACTTTTTTCAATATCGGAAGAGTCAAAACTAACAGCGCGCCCGCCAAACACCGGACAATGTACTGTTGTCGCATACAGCTGCCCAGGCAATCTGGTATCTATACCAAATTTTGCCTCGCCGTTAATTTTAGCGGGGGTATCTTTGCGGGGTACAGAAGTACCGATTATCCTGAACTCTTTCAATTCCTTCAAAAACACCTGCTCAGGCATCCCTATTTTTTCCGCTGCTTCCGTCAATTGGCCGTAGGTAAAAAATTTTCCAGACCCTATGTGCTTTACCCTTCCTGCTTCCGCAAGGCATTCATCATAGGCAACGCCCATTTTTTTCGCGGCGGCTCTCACCAGTATTTCCCTGGCAATAGCACCTGCCTGCCGCAGAGTTTTCCATCCCTTGCGGATGCTGCTGCTCCCCCCTGTCATCTGGTAGCCATAAACTGGATCAACAGAAGCTCTCTCTACCTGTATCTGGCTCCATTCAACCTCAAGCTCCTCAGCAACCATCATGGGCATCAGGGTATACGGCCCCTGCCCCATTTCCGATTCCGCGACGATCACAGTAACACTCTCATCCGGAGAAATACGAAGCCATGCGTTTGGCGAAAAAACATCCTGTTCCTGCTCGCCACCCTGATTGTTCGAGCAGCCCCAGCTAAAGCCAATCATCAGGCTGGAGCCAGCTACAACACCGCCAACCTTTAAAAATCGTCTTCTGTCTGGATTGAATGAATACATGAGAGTTATTCCCCCATTTCTCTGGCCGCCAGTTTAATAGCTTCAACTATGCGCGGATAGGTACCACATCGGCAAAGAACCGCTGACATGGTTTCCTTAATCGTATCACTATCCGGATCTTTAA
>JAJRTD010000152.1 GCA_024278435.1 Gammaproteobacteria bacterium
CCCAAGGACAAATACCCCTACTGGTTTGGTCTCGGCGTTGTGTACGAGCACTTCCATACCGCAAAATCCAATCGCAGTCCGACCACGCGTCGACTGGTACCGGAAATGTACGTTGAAATGCACCCGGAAGACGCCAAAGATCTCGGCATCAAGGATGGCGATAAAGTCAGGGTCATTACCCGACGTGGCCAGCTGGAAGCACGTGCCCAGGTAGGAACCAACAGTCTGGTCAAACCGGCACGTAACAATGTACCACGCGGTTACATGTTCGGACCATGGAACCTGTCGGTAGCCGACAGTGCCGTGCCGGAGAAAAACAAATGGCTTGCCAACCGTGTAACCAGCCGTGTCTGGGATCCGGTTTCCGGCCAGGTGGATTTCAAGAAATCCGCTGCACGGATCGAGAAAATTTAATCGTACACCTTGTTTTGCAAACATAGCGTGGCAATCCTGAAAAAAGGCTCATTTGCCTGAAACGGGTTGTCGCGCTGTGTCTGTAATAGCGGTAAACTGAAAAAATAATGAAGCGCAGAAGTTTTCTAAAAGCGACAGGCGTGGGCATGGTTGCACTTGCACAAACGGCCCTGAACCCTGCTGTTGCCAGCAACAAACCTTCATTGCGTTATCTGCGCCCGCCCGGGGCGCTGCCTGAAGAAGATTTTCTCAGTCGCTGTATTCACTGCGGTCAGTGTGGTGAAGCCTGCCCCAACCGCTGTATCAATTACTTCGAACTGGAAAATGGACTCTCCTCAATCGACACCCCGTATATTATTCCACGGGAAAAAGCCTGCATCCTGTGCATGAAGTGCGGTGATGTCTGCCCCACCGGCGCAATCCAGCAGGTTAAATATGAGCTTGAAGATATTCTCGACAAGGTGAATATGGGACGCGCGGTTGTTGACCGGCAACTCTGCCTGTCATGGCAGGGTAAAACCTGTGGCGTATGCTATCGCGCCTGCAAGCTGCCTGATATTGCCATTCGCGTTGGCATGCTGGAACAGCCGCACGTACTGGATGACTGCATCGGTTGTGGCCTGTGTGAACGCTCATGCATTCAAATACCGCAGGCAATCAAGATATTACCGCGGCAGACATAATGATAAAAAAAGAGCTGACAATTTCTGCACAGAGGTCACGGAAAAGAACGCCTGGCGTTTTAAAACCCAGGAACGCTGCATCCTCCCTGCCTGTTGTGCTGCTAAACCGGCTTTTAATGCAATGACATCGAAAACCATAAAACCTTTTTTCCTGTGGAAACACCTGAACAAGTTGCGCTGGCTAAGCCTTTGCACTGTCTTTGCCATGCTGATTTTCCTGCCCTATGCGCATGTTTACCAGACTTTTGAAGCGGCCCATGCCTATGACCTGCTGGCTGATTCGGAAAAACAGCTCTATGACACCATGGAAGCCATTACCTCGCCGTTTATCAACGATATCGAAAAAGACCTCGACGCCATCAAGGGCAATACCTGGTCCGGTACATTCTTTGGCTACCAGTTAAGTGATCCGCTGGCCGCACTGGGACAGATTTTTGCAGGTAGAAGCTTTTATCTGCCTTTTTTACTGACCGCGCTGGTCCCGGTGATTTTCACCATTGTCTTCGGACGCTTCTTTTGCGGCTGGATCTGCCCGGCCACCTTTATTTACGAATTGAATACCAACGTTGCAGCATGGCTACGCCGTGCCGGTTTAAAAACAGGCAACCGGCGCTTTGACCTGCGCATCAAATACCTGGTGCTGGCAATCGGCCTGGTTTTATCGGCCATCACCGGCTCGGTGCTGGTTGCCGGCATCTATCCGCCGGCCATTGTCGGCCGTGAAATATATTACGCCATTGCCCTCGGTGGTTTCGGTGCCGGCTCGGTGTTCTTTGTTATCACCCTGCTGTTCGATTTACTGGTTGCCCGCCGCGGTTTCTGCCGCTACCTGTGCCCGGGTGGCGCCCTGTACTCTTTACTGGGCCGCTTCCGTATTTTCCGTATCCAGCGTATCGTGGAGAACTGTAACGACTGCGCCAAATGCAATGCCATCTGTGAATTCGGACTGGACCCGCTGCGTGACGGCTTCGGCCAGGAATGCAATAACTGCACCGCCTGTATCGCAATCTGTCCGACCGATGCACTGACCTTCAAGGTGCGCTTAAGCGATGTGCCGAATATGGGGCCCGGCCATTTAGGCAAACTGTATCGTAGAGACAAAAAAGATAACGGGAAACAATAATGAAACGCCGCGGCTTTCTGCAAAAAATTGTTTATGGCACATCGGTTCTTGTTGCATCGAGCCTGCCGTTTGCTTTTTCGCGTTTCCTTACACCCGATGTAAAGGCTGACCCGACGACACACCTGCGCCCCCCGGGTGCGCTGAAAGACGATGATGCATTTATCAGTGCCTGCATCGGCTGCGGCCTGTGCGGTGAGGTCTGCCCGCCAAAATGCATCAGGTTTTATAGCCGTGAAGGTGGCCACAAGGTCAATACGCCCTATATTAACCCGGAGGAAAAAGCCTGCACCCTGTGTAACAAGTGCATGGAAGTATGCCCGACCGCCTCACTGCAGGAAACCCCGCGCAATAAAATAGACATGGGCATTTCACAAATTGACCGTACCGCCTGCTATCCCTGGGTTGATCGCGGCATCTGCGGCGCCTGCGTAGCCGTTTGTCCGCTGGGCGAAAAAGCCATCAGCTTTAAAATGTGGGGCCAGTACCGGCCCATCGTCCACGATGCCTGCGTGGGTTGTGGATTATGCGTGGAGATCTGTCCACACCCCAGCCTGCCCATAAGAATTGTTGAGCGCTCACAGGGCAAAGTTGTAAGACATTCGATATGAAAAAACTGAAAAGATATTTACTGCTCCTCCTGCTTTTTATTGCCTTGCCTGTGCAGGCACACCATGTACTGGGCCGTCCTGCCTACAGCCTGAATGAAGATTCCAACACCCCGCCCAGCATGCAGGTGGAAACCCAGATCGGAAACTACTTCGTTACCTACATGGTATTCCCGGCTTTCCCTAAAGCCGGTGAACGCGGCCGGGTCAACCTTTATGCCACACGTATCGATAACGGCAAGGCCTATAACGGCGAGGTGACTTTCACCGTCAGGGATGATGTTTTCCTGGGCAGCAGCAAAGAGGAAACACTGGGCACGCAGCCGGCTGATGACAGTGTCTTCCGCCAGGGTTTTGAATTCAGTGAAAACGGCGATTACATTATCACTGCAAAGTTTACTGATGGTAAGGATCCGTACATAATCGACTTCCCCCTGAGAATCGGCCCGCCGGCCTCCGTGGGCCCGATCGGCATTGCAGTCGGGGCCATCGTTCTGGTTCTGCTTGGCGTAAACCTGGTGCAGCGTAAACGCCTGCTGCGATCAAAAATTCGCAACGCGCATGAAGAGACACGCACAGACGGGAGGCAGGAAAAGAAACCGTCATGACCATGACTCATCCGGGACTGCCGGAATACTGGAGCCTTATCATTATCGGCTTTATGCTGATGACCGTAATCTGGGTACTGGCCCGGCCAACCCCGGCGCACATCCGTACCTCGGTGTTAAGCCTGGTCAATGTCCCGTTTATCGGTAACGGCATCCGCCGCCTGGTCAGCAGCCACTGGATACTCCTTTCACTGAAGTTCGTCATCGTTGGTTTTTTTCTGCTGATTATTGTTGCCGGCCTGTTCGGCACCCCGATTGCAGAACGCAATATCGCCACCATACTAACGTGGAATTTATGGTGGTCGGGCCTGATATTTTCCGTGTTCTTTCTAGGCTCGGCCTGGTGCGCGGTCTGCCCCTGGGATACGCTGGCGCAATGGCTGGTGCGCCGCAGGCTATGGAAACGGGCCGGCCCCGACAGCAGCCTGAACCTGAAAGTACCCAGGTGGCTGGCCAGCGTGTGGCCGGCACTGTTTATGTTTATCGCCCTGACCTGGCTGGAACTGGGCGTGGGCATAACCAGCAATCCTTATGCTACCGCTGCCGTCTCCCTGCTGATGGTGGTGCTTGCCACCACCTCGCTGGCCATTTTTCAGCGCAAGGCGTTCTGCCGCTATTTCTGCCCTGTCGGCCGTACCGTTGGCTTTTACTCACAGCTGGCGCCGATCGAATTGCGGCCGATTGATAATGATACCTGTGCCGGCTGCAAAACCCTGGACTGTTATCACGGTAACGAGGGAATCGATCCCTGCCCGACCTGGCTGGTGATGGGCCGCCTCAAGCAGAACAGCTACTGTACTTCCTGCGGCAACTGCACACAGAGCTGTCCACACGATAATATCGCCTGGCGTTTTCGCCCGCCCAGCGCCGAAGCATTGCACAGCGCCCGCCCGCACTGGGACGAATCCTGGTTTATGATCGGGCTGCTGGCGCTCACCGGTTTTCATGGCCTGACCATGATGCCGTTCTGGGAAGGATGGATGAGCCAGCTGGCGCAAACCATCGGTGACTCCGGGCGTTTGCTGCCCAGTTTTACCATCGGCCTTGTTGCCTGCCTCATGGTAATCGCAGCGATCTACTCGCTGTTCATTGCCATCACCAGGAAAGTTACCGCTACCGACATGACGTATAAACAGCTGTTTTCAACCTTTGCCTTTGTTGCCCTGCCACTGGCATTTTCTTATCACATGGCACACAATCTCAACCACCTGATCAGGGAAAGTGTCGGCATCGGTTCCGTGTTTATGAATCCGCTGGGTATCGATACCGTTCCCCTGAGCATGATGGAGAAACACGAACGCCACATGACCATGTGGATGTCGCAGGATACCCTGTTTGCCATTCA
>JAJRTD010000153.1 GCA_024278435.1 Gammaproteobacteria bacterium
AAATGGACATAAAAGGCGTTGTCGCCATAGGCCCTGTCCAGCCGACCGAGAAACCAGGACAGCCGGTTGTCCGCTTCTATATGGTTGTCGGGATAATCAAGGCGTTTCGCCCCGGTCTCTGCCAGCAATGATTCATGGGCGGCACTGTAATTTGTGATGTGCTGGCAGGCTTTTATAAATGTGGTGGAACCGCAGCGCCCCGAGTTCAGAATAAATACATTCATCAGGCATTCAGTGCCTGTTTCCAGCCGGTGAAATCCTGCCGATAATGCAGGATGGCCCGGTTGATCCGGTTTAACTGCTGCTGTGCCTGCGGTGTGGAAATGATCTGCTGGAAAGCATCGGTGTTGTCATCGAAATTCAGCTGAATGTTTTCCAGGAAGCGGTTGAAGTTGTCCAGGTCGGCGCCATGGTTCCACCAGTTGCCCTGCGTGTTCAGCCTGTCATCAATGCGCTGTTTTAGCTGCAGGATGGTGTTATGTTTTTCAATATAACTCTGCCTGATGCTTTTATAGGTGGTGTCGAGTATGTGGCGGATAGTTTCCTCGTCGACGGCTTTCCCGGGAAAGCCCTTATCGGTAATCTGTTCCATGGAAAACAGCATGACGTCACCATAAAACTGGCGGATGAATTCATCGCCCAGGTCGATCCGGCTGTTTCTGTTTTCAACGCCGGGCCTGAATTCAGACCGGCCGGTTTGTTCAATGGTTCGGTTATGCAGCATGGGCAGGTTGGCAGAAACAAAACGCTGCTGCAGCCGGGTTTTTAAAATACGGCCAAGCACCGGTCCGGCCATGCGCAGTTTAAGCGAGGCAAAAGGAATAAAATAATTCAGCGCTTCCGGCTTTATGACGTAATTGCCGGTATAGACCGTTCTTGCCGGTGTGGTGTCACTGAACCCGGTGTCGTAATTAAAAAAAGTTTTCCGGGTCGGGTGTTCACCATAGAAAAAGCGTGCCAGCTTGCCGGAAAAATCGGCGAAGCAGTCGGCATTACTGTGCCGGTTTTTTAATGTGCAGTGATAGTCAAAGGTCAGGTCCTGGTTGTCAAAACCGAAGAGGCTTGCCATGTCGTGGTAGGCGGCATCATCATGGCGTGCGGTTTCATCCTGATGAAACCGGCAGTTGTCATCCGGCGGCAGCAGTGAAATGGTTTTTAAAAAACTCTCTATGTCCTGCTGAAAGTTTCCCGCCATTACTGCCGGGGAGACGGGCGGGTCGCCGACCACCTTGCCGGTGAGTATGGAAATGTCCTGAGTTTTGAATATTTCGTTCAGGTAATAAAAGTAGTTGATTGCATAATAATGATTATCCGACCCGCGGCGGTTAATACAGAATTCCTGGTCACTATCGATAAAATACAGCAGTGTGTTGTTGTCGGCAACGCACTGTTTTAATTTAAGGTAACTGATGTTGCGCATAATGGATGCGCCTTTATGTGAAAAATCAGCGGTGTTATCCAGGTCACCTGTTTTTCCGATAATTTCAGCCAGCCCCCTGTTTTTTTCTGTAACATGGTTGACCAGCGCGAGTTGTTCATCAAGGCCGAAGTAGTCTGTTTGTATTCCCGCTGCTGTCAGTTCCCGGCAATAGTTTTTATGAAGCTCTATATTTTTTTCGTCATGAGAGTCATCGGCGATCAGTACCGATACCTTGCTGAATTGACTGTCGTCAGGGCTGCCGTATTGGTAATGCCGGCAGAGTGTCAGCAGACTGTCCAGGCACTGCTTCAGGTGCTGCGGCCGGTCGGCAACAGGAATAATAATCTTGAAGTTGTAGCGCTCATCGGAGCGTTTCAGCGCGTACAGTTTTTCCAGTGCCTTAAAGGCGTCCTGGTAGGCAAGGAGATTTTTTTGCAGAAAAGGTTCGTTCCAGAGTTTCTGTTCGAGCCGTTTTATGTCTTCTTTCTGCCGTGTTATCACTTCATCAATAGACTGGTCACTGGCAGACGCTGCCAGGTGCGGGAAGGAATGGAGCGGGACAGAGTTCATCACTTAAAGGCGCTATCTTCTTGATGAGTAGTTCGGAAAGGCGTTTTTATCGATAATGATCTCAACAAGGTTGATGCCATTTTTAAAATCCGTATCACTGAATAATGGCTCCAGGTCATTTTCTGATTCAACCAGAACATGGTTGATGCCAAATGAGTCAGCCAGTTTTCTGTAGTCCGGGTTGCTAAAGTCGCAGTCGATAAAACGCCGGTTGTAGCTTTGTATCTGGTTTTTCCTTATCAGGCCCATGCTGCTGTTATTAAACAGGATAACGGTCAGCGGTATATTGTAATTAACCGCGGTCATCAGTTCCATGCAGCACATCTGGAAACCGCCGTCACCGATAATGGCAAACATGGTGGTCCGTTCCGCGAACTGTGCGCCGATGGCGGCGGGAATGGCATGACCCAGTGAGGAGATGCCCGAGTTGGGATAAAAGCGGTAGTTTCCCGATACCCGCAAAAGATTCTGCGCAAAGATAATATTGTCATCAAAAACCGAGATACCGTCCGGGAAATGCTGGTTCATTTTTTCAAAGAAGGCTTTTACCAGGGAAAACTCGGCCTGGAATATGGCTTCGCCTTTTTCGTTGGCTTCGGTTTCCAGTCGATCCTTGTACAGGGCAATATCGTCGAGCTGCTTTTTCCTTACTGCCGCGCCGTTGATATTGTCCAGTACGGCATCCAGCGTCTGCCGGATGTCTGCGTGCAGGCAAAGATCGGCCTGGAACACCCGGTTTAAATGCTGCTCGTTGATATCGACCTGTATCAGCTGTTTGCCGGCCAGCAGTTTTTCGTTCCACAGGTAGCTGGTGCGTTCATTGAAGCTGGCGCCCAGCACAACGATCAGGTCGGCACGGTTGACGATATAGTCATAGGCATAGCCGCTTGACGTGACCCCCAGGC
Source organism: Gammaproteobacteria bacterium (assembly GCA_024278435.1). GTDB lineage: Bacteria > Pseudomonadota > Gammaproteobacteria > SZUA-229 > SZUA-229. The sequence continues at coordinate 2,896 of JAJRTD010000153.1, forward strand.
TGCCCAGCGACAGTGGTGAGGATTCATCGATGGCTCCCTTGCCTTTCAGGCTGGAGCACACCGGGATGTTGAATTTTTCACTGAGCCGGGTAACGGCATCCTGCGCCCCGGAGCGGATACAACCGTAGCCCGAAATAATCACCGGCTGCCTGCTGTTGGCAACCAGGTCGGCAAACTGCGCTATCTGTTGCGGTTGCTGTGCCGGCGTGGAAGCGGCTGCGGTTTTCTTTTCGCCGAAATAAACCTGGTCAAGAATGGCCGGGTCGACTATTTCCTTTTGCACGTTATAGGGCAGGCTGAGCAGTACCGGCCCCGAATTGTCGGAAAGCAGGATCCTGGATACCTGGTTGAGTACGTTGGCCAGATAGTCGGTGCGTTCAATCATCCGGCTGTAGCGGGTAATGCTGTCAAACAGCGTGCTCTGGTCAATACTGCCGCCTTCGCCCGAGCTTTCCTGCAGGCCGCCCTTGCCGAAGATATAGGTCGGGGTTTCACCGGTAATCACCAGCACCGGCTGCTTGTCGGCATAGGCATTGGCAATGCCGGT
>JAJRTD010000154.1 GCA_024278435.1 Gammaproteobacteria bacterium
GGATAAAAGCGACCGGGTGGATACTGACGAGGATGGCTTCACCTCGGGCTCAGCGGTGATCGAGCAGATACGCGATGCGCTGGCCAGGGAACTTGAATAGGATTGTGGAAGCTTAAAAACATTTCACCACAGAGGCACAGATGCACAGAGAGCACAGAGAAAAACTCTTTTTTGATTGTTAACGGCGCCTACGGCGCCGTTAACAAAAGAAAACTCTGTGTCCTCTGTGCCTCTGTGGTGAAATATTCTTTTATCTGTTCTTCTTCGCGTAAAAACCACCGAGCCCGCTGCCTGCAATCGCCAGGATAATAACAACGACCCCGGTAAACGTGAGTTGAGCATCTTCCAGTGTCGGCAGCAGCATGCCGGCGGTGGTGAGTATGGCGACGATAATGCCATGTAGCACCGGTTTGCTGCCGGCGATACCGCCACTGATAAAACCGCCGCCGAACAGAATCAGCACAAATACCGGAATGCCGACGATATATCGAAGGTAGGGTGTTAGCTCGTTTAATACAGGGTAGTTGTGCGCCATGCTGTTATAGCCAACCGCAAGAAAGACATACAGCAGTTGCAACACAAGAATGACAACAATAACAAACAGGCTGCCGGCAAGTATGGCTTTAATGCTTTGCATAAGTTCTGTTCACCACTATCCGCTGATTTTGTCCTGAAAGCCGGTATTTTGCGCAGGGCATACAGCCTGGCCGTTTTCAGGGAAGGTGAAACCGCTGATTACATTGAGTCTGCTATGTTTAACGATTATGTTTAATCAGGGCGTAGGCGGAATGGTTGTGAATCGATTCAAAGTTTTCTGATTCGACGGTATAGGACAGAATGCGGCTGTCGATATTCAGCTGGTGGGCAATGTCACGTACCATGTCTTCAACAAATTTCGGATTATCGTAGGCTCGTTCGGTCACCACTTTTTCATCCGGGCGTTTCAGCAGGCCGTATAACTCACAGGAGGCCTGTGATTCAACAATATCGATGATTTCTTCGATCCAGATAAATTCTTCGGTTTCGACATCAATCGTTACGTGCGAGCGCTGGTTGTGAGCGCCCCGGTCAGAGATTTTTTTCGAACACGGGCAAAGGCTGGTGACCGGTACCACGACCTTGATAAAGATAATGTTTTTATTGCTGCGGCGTTCTCCGACAAAGGTAACATCGTAATCCATCAGGCTTTTTACGCCGGACGCTGGAGCCGTTTTATTAATGAAGAAGCTGAAATTCATTTCAATATGACCGCATTCCGCATCCAGCAGGTTGGTCATTTCGGTGAGCATGGTTTTGAACGACTCAACGGTGATTTCCCATTCGTGGTTGTTGAGGATTTCAACAAAACGCGACATGTGGGTGCCCTTGAACTCATGCGGCAGGTCAACATACATATTGAAATTGGCAATGGTATGCTGGATCTTGCCGGTGCGGTCTTTTACCTGTACCGGGTGCAGAATATCCTTGATGCCGACCTTGTTGATGGCGATGGCGCGGGTATCGGCGGTGTTTTGCACGTCAGGCAAACTTGAGGTTGTTCTGGCTTTTTTGTCAATGACTTCACTCATCATTCATTCTCTTCACTGTAGCGAACGCAGGCGCGTTCGGTTTCCCATAAGGTAAGTGCAGTCACCTTAATCGTGTTACTGTTTAGTCGGGCGGAAATTTCCCTGTACATATACGCTGCAATATTTTCCGCCGTCGGGTTTATTTCTTTAAACGGTTCCAGGTCATTCAGGTAGCGATGGTCCAGTTCGTCGCCGACCGCATTGGCGGCCTGTTTCATGGCTTTAAAGTCGATGCCCATGCCGACTTCATCAAGCTGGCTGGCAACGGCTTCCAGTTCCACTTTCCAGTTGTGGCCATGCATGCGGCTGCACGCGCCGGGATAGTCCCGAAGGGTGTGTGCCGAAGCAAATTCTGTTACGACTTTCAGCTGGTAGCGAGCTGGCATGTTCCGGTTACCTGAATAATACCTGAGTAAAACAGTAGGATTTTATACTTTTTCCCCTGTATAAGCAATTGGCTATATGCAATTCTATATCAGGAGTTCCTTTATTCGTTCCTGTATGCTCCCCAGCATGCCTTTTTTGTCCAGATTCCAGTCGGCCAGCAGCTCCTGCGGGTCACCGTGCTGGATATACTCATCGGGGAAGCCAATCTGTAACAAGCTGGTATTAATCGACTGCTGGTTCAGGTATTCATCCACCGCGCTGCCGGCGCCACCGGCGATAGCGTTGTCTTCGATGGTGACCAGAAGGTCGTGCTGGCCGGCGGCATCGGTGATGGCCCGGGTATCCAGTGGTTTCACGAAACGCATATTGTAAACCGTGGCATCAATCTCTTCGGCCACCTGCAGGGCGGTTGCCAGCAACGGGCCGAACACCAGCAGCGCGACCTTTTTGCCCTGACGGCAGTATTCCGCCTGGCCAAACGGCAGAGCCTTGAGTTCACTGCTGCCGATCTCGCCGGCGGCCGTTCCGCGCGGGTAACGCACTGCGGTGGGGCCATCGTGCAAAAAAGCGGTGGTTAGCAGACCGCGGCAGTCACTGGCATTGGCCGGTGTCATGATCACCAGCTTGGGAATACAGCGCAGGAAGCTGATGTCGTAGGCGCCGGTGTGGGTGGGGCCGTCAGCGCCGACAATGCCGGCGCGGTCAATGGCAAACAGTACCGGCAGGTTCTGCATGGCCACATCATGGATCAGCTGGTCATAGGCGCGTTGCAAAAAGGTGGAGTAGATGGCAACCACCGGTTTCAGGCCTTCGCAGGCCATGCCGGCGGCCAGTGTGGCGGCATGCTGCTCGGCAATGCCGACATCGAAATAGCGCTCCGGGAAACGGCGGGAGAACTCGACCAGGCCGGAGCCTTCGCTCATGGCCGGGGTAATACCGACCAGCTGTTCGTCCTGCTGCGCCATGTCGCATAACCAGCTGCTGAAAATGTCGGTATAACTCGGTGCTTTGCTGTCGCCGGTTGCCGCTTCAGCGGCATGCGATTTGCCGGTGCTTAAGTCAAATGCACTGACACCATGGAATTTAACCGGTGCATCTTCCGCCGGAAAATAGCCTTTACCCTTGCGGGTTTTGATATGCAGCAGGCGCGGGCCGGTCTGCTGGTTAATGTTCTGTAATACCGGGACCAGGGTGTCGAGGTCATGGCCGTCAACCGGGCCAAAATAGTTAAAGCCCAGTTCTTCAAACAGGGTGCCGGGAGCAACCATGCCTTTTACATGTTCCTCGGTACGCCGTGCCAGTTCCAGTGCCGGCGGGATATTCTCCAGCACTTTTTTGCTGCCTTCACGCAGGCTGGAAAACAGGTGGCCGGACAGCAGCCGGGTCAGGTGGTTGGACAGGGCGCCGACATTGGGTGAAATCGACATGTCGTTGTCATTGAGAATGACCAGTAA
>JAJRTD010000155.1 GCA_024278435.1 Gammaproteobacteria bacterium
CTGCCACCCATCACAGTGGAAAACCGCCGCCCAGCTGGATCTGTTACTGCTGCCACTGGTGGCTTTTGATCTACAGGGAAATCGCGTTGGTATGGGCGGCGGGTTTTATGACCGCAGCCTGGCCTATTTGCAGCACCGCAGGCACTGGCGAAAACCGGTGCTGGCCGGACTGGCACATGAGATTCAGAAAGTGGGACAGCTGGAAACGCAAAGCTGGGACATTCCGCTGGATTATATTATTACAGAACAGCGGGTTTACAGCGCCTGAACAAATCCGGAGACTCATAATCCGGTTTGCAGCGATAAAGACTCATCACCTTCAACAACTGTCATTCTGACCGTAGCGCCAGCGAAGTGGAAGGATCTTTGACAATTGTGCTTACAGGATTCTTCGACTCCACTGCGCTGCGCTCAGAATGACATTTCAATCAACTATGCGGACAGAAACAGCTGGTAGGCCGGGTTATCAGTTTCTTCCCAGTAAGGATAGGCCAGCTTGTCCAGGTATTGCCCCAGCTCCCTGCGCTCTGCCTTCGGTATCTGCAGACCCACCAGTACACGGCCATAGGCGGCACCATGGTTGCGATAGTGAAACAGGCTGATATTCCAGCGGGTACCGATCCGGGTCAGAAAATCAAGCAGCGCACCGGGACGCTCGGGAAACTCAAAACGATACAGCACTTCATCGGTTAATACCGCGTGGCCACCCACCAGGTAACGTACGTGCATTTTTGCCATTTCATTTTCGGTCAGATCCAGCACCGGATATTTCTTTTTTTTCAGTTTCTCGATCAGTTCCAGGCGTTCGTTCATCCCGTCTCGTAACTGCACACCGGCAAAAACCTGGGCATCACGGGCATCGGCATAACGGTAGTTGAACTCGGTAATACCACGTTTACCGATGGTCTGGCAGAAGGCCTTGAAACTGCCCGGGCGCTCGGGGATGGTGACCGCAAACAATGCCTCGCGCTGCTCACCAATTTCGGCACGTTCCGATACATGGCGCAGGCGATCGAAGTTCATATTGGCGCCGCTGTTGATTGCCACCAGCGTCTGCCCGGTAACCATATCGCGTGCGGTATATTTTTTCAGTCCGGCAACCGCCAGCGCGCCCGCCGGCTCGGTAATGGAACGGGTATCATCAAAGATGTCCTTGATCGCGGCACAGATCTCATCGGTGGTAACCGTCAGTATCTCATCGACACACTGTTTTGCGATGCGGTAGGTTTCCTTTCCAGCCTGGCGCACAGCCACCCCGTCGGCAAAAATACCGACATGATCAAGTTTCACCCGGCGTTTCTTTGCAAATGCCGCAGCCATGCAGGCGGCATCGGCCGGCTCCACACCAATAATTTTTGTCTTCGGGCTTAAATACTTAACAATCGCACCGACACCGGCAATCAGGCCGCCGCCGCCAACCGGCACAAAAACCGCGTCAATAAAATCGGCATGCTGGCGAACGATCTCCAGCCCGATGGTGCCCTGCCCGGCAATCACATCCTGGTCATCATAGGGGTGAATAAAATCCAGTGACTGCTCGGCAGCAAACTTTGTTGCATATGCACAGGCTTCATCATAGTTGTCACCGATCAGGATGGCTTTGGCGCCATACGAGCGAACAGCATCAACCTTGATGCCCGGCGTGGTTTTAGGCATCACAATGGTGGCGCTCAGGCCCAGTTTCTTTGCCGACAGCGCCACCCCCTGGGCATGGTTACCGGCGGAAGCGGCCACCACACCGTTAACTTCCTTGCTGCGTGTCAGCTGGTAGATGCGGTTGTAGGCACCACGTAACTTGAATGAAAAAACACTTTGCAGATCCTCGCGCTTGAGCAGCACCCGGTTATTCTGCCGTTTGCTCAGGGTAACCGCCGGTTCCAGCGGTGATTCGATGGCAACATCGTAAACCCGGGCAGTGAGTATTTTTTCTATGTATTTTTTAGTCATTAATAAAAGAAGTCGGCAGTTGGCAGTATTCAGTTGGCAGTTTAAGGTTATTTAGTGCTTTGAGGAAGGTGTTTTTTAGTGTGCGACGGATAAGGTCTTTTTGCCACAGATGAACGCAGATAAACACGGATAAAAACCTTTACCCAGATTTTCTGTCATCCTGACCGAAGCGCAGCGTAGTGGAAGGATCTTTCTACGCAAACGACCATGTGTCACAGCGCAAGATCCTTCGTTACACTCAGGATGACAACGGTTTTTTTATATCCGTGTTTATCGGCGTTCATCTGTGGCTAATATCGTTTTTTCTCGAGTATCCAGGCCCCTGTATTCCATAAGCATTTCATTGTATTATTCAGCCAGCTAATAATATTAATGTGAGAGAAACATGACCCAGGACGAAATGAAACGAAAAGCGGCGGAAGCGGCGCTGGAATATGTAATTGCTGATGAAATTGTCGGTGTCGGTACCGGTTCAACGGTTAACCACTTTATTGATGTGCTGGCTGAAATCAAACACAAAATCAAGGGCGCGGTCTCCAGCTCGGAAGCATCAACCGAGCGCATGCAGGGTTATGGCATCAAGGTTTACGACCTGAACGATGTGAACGGCATCGAAGTCTATATTGATGGCGCCGATGAATCCGATCATTACCTGAATTTAATCAAGGGTGGCGGTGGCGCATTGACCCGCGAGAAAATCATTGCCGGCGCCAGTAAAAAATTCATCTGTATTGCCGATGAGTCAAAACTGGTAGACGTTATGGGCGAATTCCCCCTGCCGGTGGAAGTCATCCCCATGGCACGCAGCTTTATTGCCCGCGAACTGGTAAAAATCGGCGGCCGCCCGGTATGGCGCGAAGGTTTTGTCACCGATAACGGCTGTGACATTCTGGATGTGCATGACCTGAAAATCATGGAGCCGGTAAAACTGGAAAACCAGCTGAACAGCCTGCCGGGGATTGTTACCGTCGGTATCTTTGCCAACCGTCCAGCGGACGTGCTGATTCTTGGTACTCAGGAAGGGGCGAAGACGGTCTTGTCGAAATAAATAAAGCTGAAAAGCGATTCACCACAGAGGCACAGAGAACACAGAGAAAAACTTTTATTGTTAACCGCGCCTGCGGCGCGGTTAACAAACTAAAACTCTGTGCCCTCTGTGCCTCTGTGGTGAAATGTTTTTAACTAAAACTTCTTCCTGAAGCCCATGGTTACCATCGATTCATCACCGGCATTTGCCAGACCGCTGCTAAGTCCCTTGCTGGATGCTTTCTTACCATAACCGACATAGATATTACTCAGCTTGGACATCTTGTGGTTATAGGCGAGCGCATAACCCTTGCTCTTTGCATCCACATCGGTATTTTTTGCACTGTACTGGCCCAGTGACAGGATGATCTGGTTGTTGCGGTTAAAGTTGTAATAGGTACTGCCAAAAAGATAATTACCGCCGGTACGCTTATCTGCCACTTCATACTGCAGACTGACAAAGAACGATTTCGACTGGTAACTGCCACCCGCCTTATAGGCAATTTCAACGGAACAGTTGCTTGCCACGTCACACTTGCCTACAGCCTGGCCATTATTGGTCACATCACCGGTCTGGCCCTCAATCCAGTCTGCATAAAGCAGCCATTCCCTGTTTTGCCAGCGCATACCGATACCATTGGTTTCATCATTACTGCCGGAAAACGTTGTATTGGCAACGATCCTGAGGCCGGACATATCAGGGGTAACATATTGCAGCGTATTGGTCTGACGACCACGGTTGATGCCGCGCTGCCAATCATGTAACACCGCTGACTGGGTTTTCAGGAAACCACGTGCCTCCAGTGGCGTACGGTACAACGGATCGACTTTTTCACCGGTCTGTTTGTAGTTGGTCGACATGGTACCAACCTTGAATATACCGATACCGCCCTTTATGCCGGCAAACTGGTCACGGCCTTCAATACCACCCTGACCTTCACGGGGGGCACCATCCGTCGCATCACTGGAAGGCGCCGTCGTTGCCGGATCCAGGATATTTACCTGGAACTCGACCTTATAAATCACTTTAGTCCCGGCACCCAGATCTTTCGAGCCTTTAACACCGATAGCAGAATAATTGCTGGACAGTGTTGAATTATTGTCAGCACCGCTAACGTCATTATCGGCCTGGTTAAGACTGAGATGGACATTACCGTAAACATTGGGAGCGGCTATGGCAACAGCAGGTGCAACCAGAGCGGCTGTCAGCGCAATGACTAGTATCGATTTTTTCATTTAACAGAACTCTTTTTAAACAAAACCAAGGATGAATTATTAGTGCGTGATTATACACCAGGGACGTTCGCAGTTGTTAGTTGGCAAAAAAAACTGAAAAACATTTCACCGCCTTATTAACATCTGTCATCCTGAGCGCAGCTCAGCGGAAGGATCTTCTGCCTCTCATTACAACCTGCCTTACAGGATCCTTCGGTTCCGCTTCGCTGCACTCAGGATGACAACAGCTCAATCAACGCTAAAAACTGAACAGCAGCTTTATCACGCCTGAACAAATCTGCAAATCCACAATTCACTTTACGGTGATAAAAACCCACCACCTTGTTAACATCTGTCATCCTGACC
>JAJRTD010000156.1 GCA_024278435.1 Gammaproteobacteria bacterium
CCCCAGGAACCGGCATGATCATAACCTTCCGGAATCTTGCCATAGGTAAGATTCTGCAGGTGATGTTTAATGTATCCGCTTGCTGTCAGGGCCTGCTCAGCCATATTCAACTCTCTGTGTCTTCATCCCTGCCGAAAGTATTTACAATCGCAGGTGTTATATGTACAAAAAAATATGTCACTAGCAAAGCAACAATACTCAGCGGCTTTATTAACACAAATACAATAACGAACATTGCACCGGTCAATACAAATTTATATATCTCACCGACATAAAGGGTGCTTAACAGGGTTTCGGGGGATGCCGTTGGTTTCACCCGAAAAACCTTTATTGCAAACCAGGCATTGGCCAGGGTTGCCGTTAAACCACCGGCCAGTGATGAATAAGCCTGTGTAGAGTTAAAGATGAGCCATATCGCTGACAACACAAAGGTTGCTATCAGCTGCGCATAAATGAAGCGAAGCGCCTGCTGCTGCGAAACCCGGTGTTGCTTTTGCAGAATCTGCGCTTCCGGGTCCGGCTGATCTTGTTGCATAGTTTTTTGCATTTTCAGCCAGCCTCAGCAGTATTGCCACGCGGCAGGGGTAGAATGCGCGCGAATTATATAAGAGAGTGCTGTTATAGGTCAAGGAATCAATCTAATCATAAAGAGGTTTTATATAGCAATAAGCTAATATACGGGCGATGCTCTCAGGATTCGATTTTGCTCAGTATGCCTTCCAGCACCTCCAGGCTACTGTAACTGATTTCCAGGCAGCCCTTACCCTTGCCTTTCTGCCTGATGCTGACAGGCGCACCCAGGCGCTCGGTCAGCCGCTCTTCCAGCTTGATAATATCCGGGTCTTTTTTTGTGGCCTTGCTTTTTTTCGGCGGGTTACTCAGTTTTCTGATCAATGCCTCGGTTTCGCGCACCGACAGGCCTTTTCTGGCAACATTTTTCGCTACACTGCTCTGCTCCATACCGTCTATGGCCAGCAGGGCACGAGCATGGCCCATTTCAATTTCGCGTTTTTCCAGCAGCTGCTTCACGTCCGGGTTCAGCTCCTGCAGGCGCAGCAGGTTGCTGACCGTGGCCCGTGAACGGGCCACGGTATCGGCGACCTGCTGATGGGTCATATCGAATTCCTCGATCAGTCGCTTAAGGGCGGTGGACTCTTCCAGCGGGTTAAGGTTTTCACGCTGGATATTCTCAATCAGGGAAACCGCCGCCGCGGTCTGGTCATCAAAGGACTTAACCACCGCCGGGACCTGTGACAGCCCCGCTTTCTGTGCAGCACGCCAGCGGCGCTCACCGGCCACAATTTCATAACGCTGGTCCGTTTTCTGACGAACCACAATGGGCTGCACTACGCCCTGCGCGGCGATGGAGTCCGCCAGCTCCTGCAAGGATTCCTCGTCAAAATGCACCCGTGGCTGCCACGGCCCGCGCTCGATCAGGTCAACATCGATATTGCGCAGCTCATCATCATTTTTGGGCTCGATCATGGTGTCCACATCACTGTTTCCCAGCAATGCAGTCAATCCGCGACCCAGGCCTTTTTTCTTTGTTGCCATAGTTCTCTTCACCTATACCGCAACCGGTGCTGACCGGTCACGGGTTTCGCGTCTTAGCATTTCACCGGCCAGCGACAGGTAGGCCAGCGCGCCGCGGGATGTTTTTTCATACAGCAGCGCAGGCAGTCCGTAGCTGGGGGCCTCGGCCAGGCGTACATTGCGCGGTATCACCGTGCGATAAACCCGGTCACCGAAATGCTCGACCAGCTGTGCCGACACATCATTGGACAGGGTGTTGCGCGGGTCAAACATGGTACGCAGCAGGCCTTCTATTTTCAGCGCCGGGTTAACCGAAGAACGCACCTGCTCGATGGTATCCATTAATGCGGTCAGCCCTTCCAGCGCATAGTATTCACACTGCATCGGTATAATGACTCCATCGGATGCAACCAGCGCGTTCAAGGTCAGCATATTCAGCGCCGGCGGGCAGTCGATGAGCACGTAATCGTATTCATCCCTGATCGGCGCAATACTGCTTTTCAGCCGCTGCTCGGCATTGTCCGTGCGCATTAAATCCACTTCGGCCGCGGTCATATCGGCATTCGCCGGCAGCAGGTCGATACCGACGTTTTCAATATGGTGCACCACTTCATGGGCGTCAACACCATCCAGCAAGGTATCACAGAAGGTTTTATCCAGCGCATTTTTATCGACACCCACGCCCATGGTGGCATTGCCCTGCGGATCCAGGTCGATAAGCAGCACTTTGCGTTTTGTTGCGGCCAGGGAGGCGGCCAGGTTGACGCTGGTGGTGGTTTTTCCGACCCCGCCTTTCTGGTTTGCCAGTGAAAGTATTTTTGACATCTGTTTCTAAATAAACCTGTTTTTAAGCCGCGCTTTTTTTCTTTATTTCCAGTAAATGGCGCTCTGCGTCCAGACCGTATACGTCCAGGCGGTGGCTTTCGACCAGCTCGTATTCACTGTTATCAAATTGTTGTTCCCGTTTACCCTGCATAACCAGAATACGGGTATCTGTGTCTTGCAGATGCGCCGTACTGCTTAATATGTGGTCCGTGGTTGCATAAGCACGAGCGGTAATGATGTCGAAGTATATCCTATGTCCATCAGACATTGGCTGATAATCTTCAATCCGGCTATGCACTACTTCTACATTATCCAGCTTCAGGTCGATTTTGGCCTGCACCAGAAACCGGGTTTTTTTACCGTTACTGTCGACCAGCACAAACTTTTTATCCGGTGAGGTTATGGCAAAGGGAATGCCCGGCAGACCGGCGCCGCTGCCAACGTCCAATATTAATGAACCTTCCAGATAGGGCTGCACGACAAGGCTGTCAAGCAAATGCTTGCTCACCATTTCTTCGACATCACGAATCGCCGTTAAATTAAACGCCTTGTTCCAGCGCGCGATCAGCTGGATATAGTGCACCAGCTTCTGCTGCATTTCGACCGGATAATACAGACCCATTTCCTTCAGCCCGGCGTTCAACTGTTTGCGCAAGGGCTCTTTCACAGGCGCTCACCACCCGCTTCGTCTGCAAACCCCGGCACCGCCCCGGGCCATCGTACACTATGCACCAATAAACCTGTCATAAACGTATTTTCGCACAGAAATGCCCCTGACCCCAGACCACGAGCTGGCGGTTGCCCGCCAGCAAAATGCAAAACTGTGATGCAGTTCATTCATGCCTTTTCATCATGTGACCCAGTTCACTTGTACGCCGCATGTTTCTTTGTATTATTTCTGACATCAATAGCCACACGCTATGCACTTCAACATAAACGATCAAACAAGGAGAATCGATCATGAAAACACGCAAACCAACCGGATACACCCTGGCGGTGGGCGCCTACGGCGAGGCCAGCAACGCCACCGGCATCGGCGGCGATGACCCCGACAACAGCGCTTCCGACAGCGGCGCAGTGTATCTGTACTGATAGACCAAGCGCCGGTCAACCACCGGCACGACCCCTCCTGCGGGCAGCTTCGGCTGCCCGTTTTTGGGTGCGCCTTCTGGCCTGGGTTGTTGGCTCGTCTTGCTGACTTGCCGGCGCGCGGCTGCCGGCTCAACCTGCCGCGGTTTTTTTCAGGTGTACCATCAATAGCGAGATGGCTGCCGGGGTTACGCCCGGTATACGTCCCGCCTGGCCGATGGTTTCAGGCTTGTGCTGGTTGAGTTTCTGGCAGACTTCGGCCGACAGGCCGCGCACCTTGCGGTAGTCGAGTATGTCGGGAATGCGGGTCTGTTCGTGGCGCTTCGCCTTGTCGATTTCGTCACGCTGGCGCTTGAGGTAGCCGGCGTATCTGGCCTGGATTTCGACCTGTTCGGCGACCTGTTCGTCGCCAACACCGCCGATGATGTTGCGCAGGCAGGCATAATCGATTTCGGGGCGGCGCAGCAGCTCGTCGGCGTGCGTCTCCCGTGTCAGCGGTTTGTCCAGCTGTGCCGACAATGCCCGGGCGGCGTCACTGCCAGGGCGGATCAGGGTGTCACGCAGGCGCTGCTGTTCCTTTTCGATGGCTTCGCGTTTTTCGTTGAAGGCGCGCCATTGCGCCTCGCCGAGCAGGCCCATGTGGTGCGCGATTGCCGACAGCCGCAGGTCGGCGTTGTCCTCGCGCAGGATCAACCGGTATTCGGCGCGCGAGGTGAACATTCGGTAGGGTTCCTGGGTGCCGAGGGTGACCAGGTCATCGACCAGTACGCCGATATAGGCCTGGTCGCGCCCGGGTACAAAAGCGTCCTTGTCCTGCACCTGCCGGGCGGCGTTGATGGCCGCCAGCAGACCCTGGGCGGCGGCTTCTTCATAACCGGTGGTACCGTTGATCTGGCCGGCAAAGAACAGGCCGGCGATGTGCCTGGTTTCCAGCGTGGCTTTCAGGTCGCGCGGGTCGAAAAAGTCGTATTCGATGGCGTAGCCGGGGCGGGTGATAAAGGCGTTTTCAAAACCTTTCATGCTGCGCACGAAGGCCAGCTGCATATCAAACGGCAGGCTGGTGGAAATGCCGTTGGGATACACTTCGTTGCTGGTCAGGCCTTCGGGTTCGATGAAGATCTGGTGCGAGCTCTTGTCGGCAAAGCGCACCACCTTGTCTTCGATCGACGGGCAGTAGCGCGGACCGATGCCTTCAATCGCCCCGCTGTACATCGGCGAACGATGCAGGCCTTCGCGGATAATATCGTGGGTTTTTTCATTGGTATGGGTAATATGGCAGCTGATCTGGCGCGGGTGATCTTCCACTTTGCCGGTATAGGAGAAAACCGGCAGCGGTTTATCACCGGGCTGCTCCGCCAGGCCGGCGTAATCAATGGTCCGACTATCAATACGTGGTGGCGTGCCGGTTTTTAAACGTTCGACGCGAAACGGTAAATCACGCAAGCGGTTGGCCAGTGCGATAGACGGCGGGTCACCGGCGCGGCCACCGGAGTAGTTTCTGTCACCGATATGAATCAGCCCGCCAAGAAAAGTGCCTACC
>JAJRTD010000157.1 GCA_024278435.1 Gammaproteobacteria bacterium
CCAACGTCGAAGAAGGCGACTGGGTGAAAATGTGCATGCAATGCGGCGTGTGTTCCGGCTCGTGCCCGTTAGGCCCGCACTGGGACCATCCGCCTCAGGAACTGTTCATGATGATTCGCGCCGGCAAGCGTGATGAAGTTCTGTCATCAACGTCCATGTGGATGTGTACTTCATGTTACAACTGTATCGTACGTTGTCCACGTGAACTGCCGATCACCCACATCATGCACGGTCTGGCGCATTATGCGACCCGTCTGGGCATTGAGCCGAAAGGCCAGCCGACCCGCCAGTTCGCCCAGTTGTTCTGGGACAACCTGGCCAAAAACGGCCGTGTCAATGAATTATGGCTGGGTGTAAACCTGTACTTCATGAACGGTCTGGTCGAAGGCATTAAAGTTGCTATGGGTATGGCAGGCATTGGTCTTGGTATGCTTAAGTCAGGTCGTTTAAGTCTTAAAGAGCTTGTCGGTGGACACACCGTAAAAGACAAAAAAGGCTTTAAGGCCATGATCAAAAAAGCACAAGAGCTTGAAGCAGCTCGTATTGATAAATAAGGCAGGGTAGAGAGCAATGGCAAAAGAATATTCATTTTATCCGGGTTGTTCATCGCAGGAAGGCGCGTCTTCCTCGAACTACCTGAAATCAGTACAGTCCATGTGTGACGTACTGGATATTAAACTTAACGTAATTCCGGACTGGAACTGCTGTTCCGCTTCTATCGGTTACTGTGGCGGTGGTGAGCTTCCCCGTCTGGCCCTGTCTGCCCGTAACATTGCGCTGTCAGAACAGCACAATGCCGGTCAGGACATCGTTGCAACCTGTGCAGCCTGCTGGTTAGCCACCAAGGAAACCCAGGAGCGCCTGGATGACGATGCCGGACTGATGGCAGAAACCAATGAAGCGCTGGCCGAAGCCGGACTGAAACTGAAAAACGAAAATAAGATTCGTCACATGGTTGAAGTCCTGATCGAGGACATCGGTTACGAAGAAATGGGCAAGCACGTGAAGAAACCGCTGGATGGTATCAAGATTGCCGGTTATGTCGGCTGTCAGACCAACCGTCCATTCGGTATCGAAGGCGAGTCATTTGAAAATCCCAAGTACCTGGACAAGTTCATTGAAACCATGGGTGCCGAGCCGGTAGAAAACTACGACAAAAAAGTTTCCTGCTGTGGCGGTGCACTGGCTTTCTCCGAGCCTGACAAATCACAGGCACTGATCAAGGACATTATCGAAGCGGCTTATGACGGCGGTGCCGACATGATCGTAACACCATGTCCTGTATGCCAGATGAACGTGGAAGTTTACCAGGATAAAATTAATGCCAAGTTCGGCACCAAGTTTAATATTCCTGTGACTTACTATAGTACGCTGATGTCTGTTGCCTATGGCAAGAGTGGCAAAGAGTCCGGCCTCAACGGTCAGATTATCAAAGCCAAGCAGCTTGAGGAAATTGCATCAAAATAATTTGACGCAGCTTCTGATTTAAAAAGCCCGGCCTGGCCGGGCTTTTTTGTGCGCCATAAAAAATTACGGAACCTGTTCTGCGATTTTTCTGATTGATTCTTCCTTAAATCGCCGCCATGATGTGACATGATCCATCCTCCCTGATAAGATGAATAGAAGTATATCGCATTGAAAACACAGAATAAATTCCGCGATAATCAGAGTAATCAGAAAGTAATGAACGACAACAATAAAACAAAACCTGATAATAAATCTGGTAACAATAACAGCGACGGCCCCGGCGAACTGGTTATTGGCTTGATAACTTTTGTGGTATTTATAATCTTTATGACAATCTGGATGTATTTCGGTACGGCAGATTAAGCGCTTGTAAATAATTTCAGTAAATAACTTCGCCGCCGGATCCGGCGGTCAGTCTGTTTGTATGCTATTGACCTGTATCATTTGCCTGCAGGCATAATCAATGTATAGTTCGGCTTTGTTGAACACACTTATTTAACCCTGTAATTACTATGCTGAATATTGAAGGTGAAGTTGTAGAGTCTATCCCTGATTTTGGTCCGCCGCTCTGGCGCCTGGGATTTCGTCCATTCTTTTTAGGCGCAGGTTTGTTCGCTGTTATTGCTATGGCAATCTGGATGGCCAGTTATACTTTTAAAGTCGAGCTTGCCTTTGCCGGTATTCCGCCAATCCTGTGGCATGCCCATGAAATGCTGTTTGGATATACCATGGCCGTGGTTGCCGGATTTTTATTAACCGCCATAAAAAACTGGACCGGTGTCGAGGTCTTGCGTGGCTGGTGGCTGGCACTGTTGTTCTCGTTATGGCTGCTGGCGCGTTTGCTGCCATTAAGCGGGGTAGCGGTGCCGCTTGCCCTGCTGGCCGTGGTTGATGTCAGTTTTCTGTTCTTGCTGGCGATTGTCTGTCTGCGCCCGGTGCTCAAGGTTAAACAATATAAACAGGTAGGCATTATTTCCAAGCTGTTCCTGTTGATGTTGAGCAACGTGGTATTCTACCTGGGCATCAGCGGGGTGTTAGCCGAAGGCGTGAAGTGGGGACTGTTTTCCGCACTGTATATGATTATTGCCCTGGTGCTGGTAATGATGCGCCGGGTGATGCCGATGTTTATTCAGAACGGTGTTGACGGTGAGGTGGAGATAAAAAACCGTGCCTGGCTGGACTATAGCAGCCTGGTTTTACTGTTTGTCCTGTGGCTGGTGGATGTCTTCACTGGCTATCAGCAGGCGGTGGCGGTTATGGCGCTGCTACTGGCTCTGTTGCATACTATCAGGCTGACCGGATGGTATAGCGGTAAAATCTGGTCAAAACCACTGGTGTGGGTACTGGTTGTTGCCTACGCCTTTATTATTGCCGGTTTTGCCCTGAAAGCGGCAGCGTATTACCTGGGTATAGCGGTGTTCCTGTCGGTTCATGCCTTTACCGTTGGCGGTATCGGTATACTGACCATCGGCATGATGTCACGGGTGTCTCTGGGGCACACCGGGCGCAATGTGTTTGAGCCACCGGCGATCGTGTTCTGGATTTTTGCCAGTTTACTGGCCGGTGCGGTATTGCGGGTTGTTTTTCCGCTGTTTAGTATGGAACTGTATGCTTACTGGATTGGTTTTTCGCAACTGTTCTGGATGCTGGGATTTGCGCTTTTTGTCTATGTTTATGCGCCGATGTTTATAAGTGCGCGCGTAGATGGCAGGGACGGCTGACAGCTGGAATAAAGAAGAGATGGCGGAACCCGTTCCGCGATTTCTGTTTCAGGCCGGCATGGCCGGAAAAAAGAAAAAACATGAACAGATAAAAAAAGCCCGGTTAGAAATAACCGGGCTTTTTTTATAAGAGAAAGCAGCTGTCTGGATTACATGCCCAGCTTTTCTTTAATTGCATTAATAACGGCATCAGAAGAAGTCGCATTAACGGAAAGCAGCAGGCCTTCATCTTTGTAGAAACCAACCAGTGGGGCAGTCTGTTCGTTGTATACGTTCAGACGGTTACTGATAGCTTCTTCAGTTTCATCGTCACGCTGCACAACCGGTTCGCCGCATTTATCACATACGCCTTCTACTTTTGGCGGATTGGATTTAACGTTGTATATTTCACCACAGCCGGTGCAGGTACGGCGGGTGGTCAGACGGTCAAGAATAACCTCACGCGGTACGTCGATTTCAACTGCGCAGTCCAGTTTTTCACCCATTTTTTCCAGCAGGGCTTTCAGTGCTTCAGCCTGTGGGATGGTGCGCGGGAAACCGTCCAGCAGGTAACCGGCCTTGCAATCGTCTTCTTTCAGACGTTCTTCCATGATACCCATGATTAAATCGTCAGAAACCAGGTCGCCGGCTTTCATGGCAGCTTCTGCTTTTTTGCCTAACTCGGTGCCGGCAGCGACAGCGCCACGTAAAATGTCACCAGTGGAAATCTGAACAGAACCGTCCAGTTTGGTCAGTAATTTTGCAACGGTACCTTTACCGGCACCGGGTGCGCCTAAAAGTATTAATTTCATGGGTTGTCCTCGGATAGTATTAAAAATTCAGGCGCGTATTTTCCTGTTTTCAGCCACCGAAATCAATTCAAATCGGATTTATATCCATTAATAGTGCCTGATAACGGTGATTTCAGCGCAATACCCTGCCTGCCGGTGAAAAAAGGGATAAGTTTTGCTCTACATCAGTATCTGAGGTGGTGATATCTGTACTATTATCTTATTAATAAATTAAAGAACATTAAGGGTTAACAATGGAATACCAGGCATTTCTAGAAAAACTTGAAGAAGGTGATGATGACTTTAAACAGCTGGTCTATCGCCGCTACCAGAAACACATTGAAGAGACCTCTCTGAAACCCTACCAGGCTGAACTTATCAAGTTGCAGGAACACCTGGAAAAACACCAGAAAAAAATGATCGTGCTGGTTGAAGGCCGCGATGCTGCCGGCAAGGGTGGCAGCATCCGGCGCATCACCCGTTACATGAATGAAAAGCACTACCGGGTGGTGGCACTGGGTAAACCGTCAAATGTGCAGCAGAGCCAGTGGTATTTTCAGCGCTATGTCGAACAGTTTCCCCGCGGCGGCGAGATTGTCCTGTTTGACCGCAGCTGGTACAACCGTGCCATGGTTGAGCCCATCTTCAATTTCTGCACCCAGGAGCAGTACACTACCTTTATGAAAACCGTGAGCCAGTTTGAAGACGACCTGGTTGCTCATGGAATTATTTTTCATAAAATTTATTTTTCGGTATCCAAAAAAACCCAGGCCGCACG
>JAJRTD010000158.1 GCA_024278435.1 Gammaproteobacteria bacterium
AGCCATTCAAGCCATGCCAGCCATTCCGGCAGTAGCTGCTGCATCCAGCTGTCCAGCTGGGTAAACAGCAGTTCGGTGCCAAACCAGAACAGGGCAATATTGATAATAAACGGTATAACAACAAACTTTTTAATGCCGGGCTTAAGTAATAAAGCAAAGCCGCTGAAGCCGTCGAGGAAACCTTTGATAAATGAAAACACGATTAAAAGCCAATGAATAATGAAAAGTGAAAAATGGATTCACTAAAACTGATGCGGGCAATTATACCTGCAATAAACTGTATAAGTCTAAATCTGATCTGGCAGGCAGTATCCGGTTTGCTGAAACCTGCTTCTATATAATCCAGTCTGCTTACTGGTCACCTGCACACGGCGGGCAGTGGCACAACAATCTGTAGGTGCGAATAAATTTGCACCTACAGATTGTAGGTCGGATTAGCGTAGCGTAATCCGACAACGTACCGTGGACCCATTATCCGGGTTGTAACAGCAAAAAATTTTTCATTTTTCATTTTTTACTGCTTTTAAAGCAAGTAGCGCACTACCATAACTGGCTTCGCTGTGCTGTGCCTGGATTACCGGCAAGCCGGTGATGCGCTGCCGGATTTTTGTCCAGGCTGTATTTTTACTGCCACCGCCGGCGGTAAAAATTCTTTGCGGGGTGGCTGCGCCCAGGGCTTCGAGTTTTTTATAGGCCTGCGCTTCGATGCCGGCCATGCCTTCCAGTAATGCCTGAAAAAACTCGACATCACTTGCCGGGCGCGGTGTGCTGATATCCTGCTTGCTGCTGTCATTGAACGGGAAACGTTCGCCGGTTGCCGGTAGCGGGTAATAATGCAGGCCGGTTGGCTGATCCGGTTGCAGCTGTGGGGTCATTTCGTCGATCTGCTGTCGGCTGAAGTATTTTAGTAATACGGCGCCGCCGGAATTTGATGCGCCACCGACCAGCCAGCGCCGGTTCAGGTGGTGGCTGTAGATACCGTATTCGGGGTTGAACAGCGGCTTATCTGAAAACAGTTTAATCACCAGCGTACTGCCCAGCGAGGTGACAGCATCACCGGTCTCGCAGGCACCGGTAGCCAGTACTGCGGCATTGCTATCGGTGGTTCCGGCAACCACGATACAGTTTTCCGCCAGCCGGTATTTCTCCGTTTTTTTCGCTAATACCGGGGCTACAGTCTCGCCCGGAGCGAGCACCTGTGGCAGTAGATGACGGTCAATGCCGACGTTTTCAGCATTTTCCTGTAACCAGTCTGGCCATTGTTGTGTACGGCTGTCATAACCGAGTTTCAGGCAGTTGTTTTCATCGCTGATGTCATAGCGTCCGCTCAGTGAGGCGGCCAGCCAGTCGGCCTGGTGGCACAGGCGTTCGGTAGCGGGGAATTTTTCCAGCAGTAAAAGCGCTTTTGCCAGTGATGAACTGGCGCCGTGCACCGCGCTGTCGGCCGGCGCAAAACGGCTGATGATTTCCGCCTGTGCCTGCGCCTGCTGGTCGTTATACATTAATGCCGGTGCCAGCGGTGTACCGTCCTTGTCGCAGGCAATAAGGGTGCCGGAAGTACCGTCAATGGCAATGGCGCAGATGGATTTTGGATGGCTGCACTGTTCCAGCCTGTCACTTATTTCCAGCAGTAAACAATCGAGCTGTGTTAACCAGTATGCAGGGTCGGTGGTTGATTCCAGAGCCAGCCGGTGGCTCAGCAGTTCATTACCCTGTGAGTCGATACAGCTGCCGCGAATACCCGAAGTGCCGATATCAATACCAAGGAATACCGGTGTTTTCACAGGCGTTCAGGGCAGGGCAACCACTGCCGGGGCGGTCCAGGCCGGATCTTTATGCTCGGCTACCACCGTGGTGTAAACCCCGCCGCGTACGTTAAAGTCGGCAGTCAGGCGCATAAAACGCGGCTGGCAGGCATTCACCAGGTCGCTGAGAATCTCGTTGGTGACGGCTTCATGAAAAGCGCCTTCATCACGAAATGCCCAGATATACAGCTTGAGTGATTTCAGCTCGATGCAGCTTTTTTCCGGCACGTATTCCAGGTGCAGGGTGGCGAAATCCGGCTGCCCGGTTTTTGGACACAAACAGGTGAATTCGGGCAGGCGGATGCGAATGGTGTAGTCGCGCTCCGGTGTCGGGTTGTCAAAAATTTCAAGTTCTTTGGTTGGCCTGGTTGCCATGATGTTTCTCGAAGCAAAATAAAACCCGCATTATACATAATGCGTAAATATTTCATATTACAGAAGGCTAATATTATTGATGTCTGATGTTTTGATGCCAATGAATTCAGCAGCTTACACAGGCTTGTTAAATCATCCCGGCAACAACAGATAAAGGCGCTGAAATGTAACTGAAAATTTAACCAAAAAGATGCCGAAATCGCTCTTAAAAACCGCTGTCAGTCATGTAAACTACGCCGCAACTTAAGAGAAAATACCAAGGAACCTGTGAACAGGTCTGGATGCAGCAGATTGAGATTCAGAATTTTTCAGGGCAAGGCGTTAAGTGATTGTATATAGTTATTCTATTGCAATGGCTTAGTAACGTGGACATGAGATATTCCGGGCTCAAGAAGCGTATTCACGACTTATTCAGAGGTTCCCTAACTGCCATCGTGCAACGGCCATAAAAAATAATGCGTTTAAGCAAGATCAAACTTTCCGGTTTTAAATCCTTTGTTGATTCAACAACCATCAACCTGCCCAGTAATTTAACCGGTATTGTCGGCCCCAACGGCTGTGGCAAATCCAATACCATTGACGCGGTGCGCTGGGTAATGGGTGAGTCCTCCGCCAAGCACCTGCGCGGTGCCTCCATGGATGATGTTATTTTTAACGGTTCGTCGGCCAGAAAGCCGGTGGATTCGGCGGCGGTGGAACTGGTTTTTGATAACAGCGAGGGCAAGCTGGGCGGGCAGTACGCCAACTACGCGGAGATATCGGTAAAACGCCAGGTGACCCGTGACGGCACCTCGAAATACAGCTTAAATGGCACCCGCTGCCGGCGCCGTGACGTGGCCGACCTGTTTCTGGGTACCGGCCTGGGGCCGCGCAGTTATGCCATTATTGAACAGGGCATGATTTCGCGCCTGATTGAAGCCAAGCCGGAAGAGCTGCGCAGCTTCCTGGAGGAGGCCGCCGGCATCTCCAAGTACAAGGAACGTCGCCGGGAAACCGAAACCCGTATCCGTCACACCCGCGAAAACCTGGAACGGCTGTCGGATTTGCGCGAAGAAATCGACAAGCAGCTGGCCCGGCTGCAACGCCAGAGCCGCAGTGCCGAGCGTTACAAGGAGCTGAAGCAGGATGAGCGCCAGCTCAAGGCGGAACACCTGGCGCTGCACTGGCGTGAACTGAAAGCCGAACTGGACCGTCGTGACAGGGAAATCCAGGGTACAGAAACCGCGCTGGAGCAGGCCATTGCCGAACAGCGCGCCACGGAATCAAAAATTGAGTCTTTCCGCCAGCAGAATACCGAGTCCAATGAAATACTGAACAGGGTTCAGGCAGAATACTACCGCCTGGGGGCGGACATTTCGGCCAAGGAACAGAACATCAAGCACCAGCAGGACCTGCTGCAGCGCCAGAAAACCGATCTCGAACAGATTGAAATTGCGCTGGCTGATGCCACCCAGGCATTACAGTCCGACAAACAGTCAATTGCCGACATCGAGACCGCATTACGCGAGGAAGCACCGCGGCTGGAACAGCTGCAAACCGAGGAACAGGACATTACCACCCAGTTCCAGCAGGCCGAGCAGGCCATGGTCAGCTGGCAGCAGTCGTGGGATGAAATCAATCAGCGCTACTCGGCGGAAAGCCAGAAAGCCCAGCTTGAACGTTCCCGCATGGAGCAGCTGGAGCGTCATGTTGAGCAGCAGAAACAGCGCCTGCAGAAAATCGATGTGGAAAAACAGGCACTGCGCGGCGAGAACCTGCAGGAACAGATTGCTGACCTGAAAACCCTGCTGGACAAGTCCACCAGCGAAAAAGCAGAACATGAGCAGCTGTTGACCGACGCCATCGCAAATATCAAAACCACCCGGGAAAGTATTGTTGCCATGGAGCAGCAGTCGGCAGACGTGCGCCGCCGCATTCACCAGTGCCAGGGTAGCCTGTCGTCACTGGAGGCGCTGCAGCAGGCCGCACTGGGTAAAACCGATAAAGCCACCCGGCAATGGCTGGAAAAAAGCGGTATTGATAACAATGCCCGTTTCGCCGAGCAGCTGAAAGTCAGCGAAGGCTGGGAACTGGCGGTTGAAACCGTTCTCGGTGATACCCTGGAAGCAGTTTGTGTCGACGATATCAACCAGTATTCATCGGCCCTGGATTCGCTGCAGGACAGCAATCTATTGCTGGTTGAAAACGGTACTGCATCAGGCGCTGCAGCTGGCAGTAATATGCTGCTGGATAAGGTCAGTGCCAGCGTCGACCTGGGGCAGTTCCTGTCCGGTATCCGCTGCAGTGAAAACCTGGATGAAGCCCTTAAAAACCGCCACACACTGGCCAGTAATGAAAGCATTATTACCAAAGACGGTGTCTGGCTGGGAGCCAGCTGGTTGCGGATCAGTCGGGATAAGGATGCCAGCACCGGTGTACTGGCACGTGAGCAGAGCATCCGTGAGCTGCAGCAGGAACTGGCCGAACTGGAAGCCAGTGGCGAAAAAATCAGCCAGCAACTGGGCGCCCTGCGCGAGGAATTGCAGGCCAAAGAAAGCCAGCGTGAAGAACAGCAGCGTGCACTCAACAGCATTCATTCCCGGCTTAATGAAATTACCGCGCAAATCACCGCGCGCGAGTCACGCCATGAACACATTACCAAGCGTGACCAGGATCTTGAAGCCGAACTGGAAGATACGCAGAAGATCATCGCCCGTGATGAGGCTGAAATAGAAACCGCTACCCGCAACCGCAACCAGGCACTGGCCAATGCCGAAACCATGGAAGCCGACCGCAAGGCCCTGCAGGGACAGCGCGAGACCCTGCAGCAGCAGTTGCAACAGCATCGCAGCAACCGGCAGCAGCACCGTGAGCAGGCTCACCAGCTGGCCATCAAGGTCGAAGGTCTGAAAACCCGCTTAAGCGGACTGCAGCATAATATCCAGCGCATGGAACAGGCGCAGACTACCCAGTTGCAGCGCAAGCAGGAACTGGAAACCATGCTGTCCCAGTCGACGTAGCCGACCGAACAGCTGGAAGCCGAATTGAAAACCCTGCTCGAGCAGCGCCTGAAAACCGAGGAAAGCCTGTCCGAGGCCCGGCGCAAGGTGGAAAGCGTGACCCATACCCAGCGTACGCTGGAGCAGCAGCGCAGCGAATTCGAACAGAAAGCACAGAGTGTTCGCAGCAAGCTGGAAAAACTGCGCCTCGACAGCCAGGAAACCCGGGTTCGCAGCAAAACCGTACTGGAGCAGCTGGCCGAAACCGGTTTTGAACTGGACAGCATTCTTGAAACCCTGGACGAGCAGTCCGGCAGCCGACAGTGGGAAGCCAAGCTGGCCGAAGTCGCCACCAGGATATCACGCCTGGGGCCGATCAACCTGGCCGCAATTGACGAGTACAAGGAACAGCTGCAGCGCAAGGAATATCTCGACGAGCAGGACCGGGATGTCACCGCAGCCCTGGAAATCCTGGAGCAGGCCATTGCCAAGATTGACAAGGAAACCCGTACCCGCTTCAAGGAAACCTATGATCATGTGAACTCACGCATCAAGGACATGTTCCCGCGCCTGTTCGGTGGCGGTACCGCCTATCTTGAAATGACCGGTGATGACCTGCTCAATACCGGTGTTGCCATTATGGCGCGGCCACCGGGTAAACGCATCTCCAATATTCATCTTATGTCCGGTGGTGAAAAAGCGCTGACCGCTGTGGCGCTGGTGTTTGCCATTTTCGAACTCAACCCGGCACCGTTCTGTATGCTCGATGAGGTTGATGCACCGCTGGATGAAGCCAATGTCGGGCGTTTCTGCCAGCTGGTCAAGGAAATGTCCGAGCGGGTACAGTTTATTTTTATTACCCATAATAAAACCACCATGGAAATTTCAGAACACCTTACCGGTGTCACCATGCGCGAGTCAGGCGTTTCCCGCCTGGTATCTGTTGATGTTGCTGAAGCCGCGACAATGGCGGGCGTGGGGGCATAAAGCCGTGGAATCATTGCGCTGGATATTGCTCGCAGCCGGTTTTGTTTTTGTACTGGTCATCTACTTTTTAGGGCGTAGCCGGCGTCAGCGCCGGCAGTCAGAGTTCGACGAGATAGAAGACGATCTGCCTGAATTCAGTGCGCGCAGTCTTGACGATGTTGATGAAGGGGTGGGTGAGGTCCGCATCATTACCGCCAGTGACGACGCTGATATCGATATTAGCGAAGCGGATACCTTTGCCGGGCAGTCTGCCACGGATGCGCCGGACGGCAGTGAAGAAGCACCGGCGGCGGAAAAAAAATACTCGGATATTATTGTTATCTATATCCTGTCAAAACAGGGTGAGATGTTAAATGGCGCCCAGATCAACAGTTCTGCCCAGGCCATGGGATTGAGCTTTGGTGACATGAATATTTTTCACTTTAACCGTGACGGTCGCAATGTCTTCAGCCTGGCCAATATGCTGGAACCGGGGGCTTTTGATCCGGAAACCATTCATGACCTGAAAACCTCGGGGCTGACGGTATTTATGCAGATAAAGGGGGATGATCCGCTGGATGATCTAACCGAAATGCTGCAACGCAGTTATCAGCTGGCCGGTTTGCTGGATGCGCGCCTGTGTAACCATAAAAGAGAACCGTTGACCGAACAGGATGCGGAAAACTATCGCACCCAGGTCAGTGAATTCCGCACGGCCGAAACGGCTGGCGAAACCTGATAAAATAATATTCACCACAGAGGCACGGAGGACACGGAGAAAAACGTTTGTATTGTTAACTGCGCCGCAGGTGCCGTTAACATTAAAAACTC
>JAJRTD010000159.1 GCA_024278435.1 Gammaproteobacteria bacterium
CACACTGGGCTCGTCCACCTGCACTTTCTGGAAGCGGCGCTCAAGGGCCGCATCTTTTTCAATGTACTGGCGGTACTCGTCCAAAGTGGTTGCACCCACGCAGTGCAGCTCACCACGAGCCAGTGCGGGTTTTAACATATTGCCCGCATCCATGGCGCCTTCGGCCTTGCCGGCACCCACCATGGTGTGTAACTCATCAATAAACAGGATGACCTGGCCTTCCTGGTGGGACAGGTCTTTTAATACTGCCTTTAAACGTTCTTCAAATTCACCGCGGAATTTGGCACCGGCAATCAGTGCCCCCATATCCAGTGACAGAATGCGCTTGTTTTTCAGACCTTCCGGCACCTCGCCGTTTAATATGCGCTGCGCCAGGCCTTCAATAATCGCGGTTTTACCAACGCCGGGTTCACCGATCAGCACCGGGTTGTTTTTGGTACGGCGCTGCAGCACCTGGATGGTGCGACGGATTTCTTCATCACGACCGATCACCGGGTCCAGCTTGCCCTGGGCGGCACGTTCGGTCAGGTCAATGGTGTATTTTTCCAGCGCCTGGCGATTTTCTTCCGCATTGGCATCATCCACTGACTCACCGCCGCGCACCTGCTCGATTGCCTGCGCAATCTGGTTTTTATCGGCGCCGGCTTTTTTCAGGATTTCACTGGCAGTGGATTTTCCATCAACCAGTGCCAGCAGAAACAGTTCACTGGAAATGAACTGGTCATTACGCTGCTGTGCCAGTTTATCGGTCTGGTTTAATATTCGAATCAGTTCGTTGGATAACTGCACATCACCCTCATGCCCCTGCACCTGCGGCAGGCGATCGATAGCCTGGTCGATTTCGCCTTTAAGCACATTAACATTAACGCCGGTGCTGGACAGCACCTGCCCCACTGTGCTGGCATCCTGTTCCAGAAGCGCCATTAAAACGTGCACGGCTTCTATGAACTGGTTATCACGCCCGACGGCAATGGACTGTGCATCGGACAGCGCGGATTGGAATCTTGTTGTTAATTTATCGGTTCTCATAATGGTTCCTTTGGTTTCAGTTTTGTCGCTGAAATTAAATGTTTGATTACTTAACTTTATGAGGATAAAAAATATATTTTCAAGGTTTTAGCGTAGTACGGCTTGACCTGGAACAAGAATAATTGATTCTCCACAGCAGTCACAGGGATGATTTATATAATCTACCCGGGAAGGGCTGAAGCACAAACAATCATCTCTGTGACTGCTTTGGTAAACTGCTTCTATATTATTCAGAGATTCCCTGACCAAGCCAGATTAAACTGGCCATGCGGCCTGTCGCGGGCTGTTTGCGATAGGAGTAAAAGAGCTGGTTATCAGTATAGGTGCAATACCTGCCACCGCTGATATCCTGTATGCCCAGCGCCCGTAATTCGTTGGCGGCCAGCTGATAGATATCACACAGATAATGTCCTTCGCGGCCGGTGGTAGCAAACGCCGAGCGATTAACCGCATCCTTGGCGACAAAGGCCTGCAACACATCTTCACCAACTTCAAAAGCCTGCGGGCCGATGGCCGGTCCGAAACTGACCATAATCTGGTCAACCGGTGAGGACATGGCGGCCACCGTATTAGTGAGAACACCGGCGTGCAGGCCACGCCAGCCGGCATGAGCCACCGCCACCTCGGTGCCGCCACGGTTACAGAAAAAAACCGGTAAGCAGTCTGCAGTGAGCACCGCGCACACTACGCCCTTGCTTCGGGAAATACTGGCGTCTGCCGCGACCACCGACTGTACCGAGGCGGCATCAACCACCCGGTTACTGTGTACCTGGTCCAGCCATACCGGCGCTGCCGGCAAGTTCAGCTGGTCTGCCAGCCGTTCGCGGTTGCGCTGCACCGCCCGACTGTCATCACCGACATGGCTGGCCAGGTTAAAACTGCGGTAACCGCCCTCGCTCACACCGCCGGTACGCAGGGTGGTTACCGCCTGCACCGTTACCGGTTTTCCCGGCCAGTCAGGCGACAGGTAAGCCTTTGTGCTCATTTACTGGTCATTCTCATGGGCCTGTAAATCAGCCTGTAATAATGTGATGAGCTGCTGCATGTCATCCGGTAACGGGGCTTCATAGGAAACATCTTCCCCGCTTTCAGGATGGACAAAACTCAGGCGCCAGGCATGCAGCGCCTGGCGCCTGAATTGCTGCAAATACTCGACCAGCTCAGGCCGGGCACCGGCCGGGAAGCGATGTCTGCCGGCATAGACCGGGTCGCCGACAATGGGGTGGCGCAGGTAACTCATATGCACGCGGATCTGGTGGGTACGCCCGGTTTCCAGCTGCACCTTGATATGACTGTGTTCACGAAAGCGCTGCAGCAGGCGGTAATGGGTAACGGCTTCGCGGCCATTTTCTCTTACCGCCATTTTGATACGGTCACGCGGATGCCGGCCGATGGGCTGGTCAACCATGCCACCGCCGGTCATCACCCCGTACACCACGGCCTGGTACTCACGCAGTACTTCGTGTTGCTGGATCTGTTCAACCAGGTATTTATGGGCACTTAAATTACGCGCCACCACCATTAAGCCGGTGGTATCCTTGTCCAGCCGGTGCACAATGCCGGCGCGTGGAATAGCCGCCAGTGACTCATCAAAATGTAACAGGGCATTTTGCAGGGTACCGGAATAATGCCCGGCCGCCGGGTGCACCACAAAATCGGCCGGTTTATTGATAACGATAATTGCCTCATCCTGGTAAACGATATCCAGGGGAATTGCTTCCGCCTTGCAGCTTTCCTCCGATTCTATGTCCTGCACCACCAGTTGCAGCTCCTCGTCACCCGCCATCCGGGTCTTTGGCTTCGCCGTGCTACCGTTAACCAGCACCTGTCCCTGCTCAATCCATAATTTCAGCCGGCTGCGCGAATAGTCAGGAAATAACGCCGCAAGCACCACATCAAGACGTTTACCGGCATAATCCTCGCTTAATATTTTAATTATTGGTGTTTCAGACATACGCCCTCGGGGTGAACTTGGTTATAATGCGTCATTCTAACGAAATAATTGTCACTACTTAAAAATTCTTTAATGCGTTTACTTCTTCTTGTTTTAGTTTCCACCATTTTATTCGCCTGCGCCGGGGCTGACAAAGATGAAACCGCCGGACTTTCCGCCAAAGAGCTTTACGAAGAAGCCCAGTCCGCGATTGATGCCGCCGAGTTTCAGACCGCGGTGAAACACCTGGAGAGCCTGGAGGCGCGCTACCCGTTTGATCCATATGCAAAACAGGCGCAACTGGAAATTGCTTATGCTTATTACAAGTTTGACGAGCTGGACCAGGCGACCAGCGCGGTGGAACGCTTTGCCCGCCTGCATCCACGTGACCCGCACATGGATTACGTGTATTACCTGAAAGGCCTGATTAACTTCAACCGCGGCCAGGGCCTGCTTGATGACTGGTTCCCGCGCGAGCCTTCACGTCATGACCCGGCGGTTCTGGAACAGGCATTTAATGACTTTGCCACCCTGGTCAGGCGTTATCCCGATAGCGAGTACGCCGGCGATGCCTACCAGCGCATGGTTTATCTGCGCAACCAGCTGGCGGAAAAAGAAATCGAAGTAGCTGAATTCTATATCGAACGCAAGTCATGGCTATCCGCCGCAAAACGCGCCAAGCGGGTTCTGACACGCTACCCGAACACTATCTGGACCAAGCGTGCGCTGGATATTCTGCTGCTGTCCTACCAGAAACTGGAGCTGAATGACCTGGCTGCGGATGTAAAACGGGTGATTGACTACAATGATTTTTCGGATATCGAGAATACCATTGAAGGTGACAAGTTCGGCAAGGTATCGGATTTGTTATAAAACAATAGTTCACCACAGAGTCACGGAGAACACAGAGAAAAGCTTTTTATTGTTAACTGCGCCGCAGGCGCTGTTAAGGATACTCTGAACAAGTCCTTATCTGTCATCCTGAGCGCAGCGAAGGATCTTGAGCCACTGTGCAATCAATTACTTACGGGCATAAGATTCTTCGCTGCGCTCTGAATGACACTTATTCAGAGCATCCTTAACAAATTACAACTCCGTGTCCTCCGTGCCTCTGTGGTAAACAACATACCCTACGTCCGCCGATAGCACGAAGTAATCGGATAACGCCGGTCGCGGCCGAAGGCGCGGCGGGTAATGCGGATACCCGGCGCTGACTGCCGGCGTTTGTGCTCATTGCGCTGCACCAGCGTAATCACATGCAAAACATCCTC
>JAJRTD010000160.1 GCA_024278435.1 Gammaproteobacteria bacterium
CAGGCGCAGTAAAACATAAAGTTTTTCTCTGTGCCTCTGTAGTGAATCAGTTTTAGCTTTTCAGAATAAATTGTCAGATTAGACTTGAGTTACTATGACTTAAGGAACCTCTGATTAATTCAGTATTTGTCATCCTGAGCGCAGTCGAGGGATCTTAGGCCACTGCATTATCAATAACTTACGGAGTAAAAGATTCTTCGGTAATTGCTCCATGCATTACCCTGCTACCGTACATCCTGTACATATCGCTAAGGATACTCTGAATAAGTGTCATTCAGAGCGCAGCGAAGAATCTTATGCTCCGTAAATATCTGATTGCACAGTGGTATAAGATCCTTCGACTGCGCTCAGGATGACAAATAAGGACTTATTCAGAGCATCACTAACGCTCTGAATGACAATAATCAGAGGTTCTCTTAATCATCATTTTCATAAACCGACATAATCACGGTCAGTTCATGAATAATCACCCTGATCTCGGCTTCGCTGAAACCGTTCAGGGCCTCGATCTTTCTACCCTTCCTGGCATCGTCAATTAACTGGTTTACCCGGCTGCAGCCCTGTCCGCAAAGTTCTTCAATCTGAGCTTCGATCTTTTTATCGGTGATTTTATGGGAATGCCCGGAATTCATTGGAAAGGCCTGTGCGATTGACTTAAATATTGATGAGAACGCATTTCGATGAGCCGGCTGCTGGTACGACGAAAGGCAAATTCTAGCATATTCCCTGAGTAGAGTTTTTCCGGTTCCACCTGTGCGCTGCATATCAGCTTGACGTTCCTGTCATACAGTTCATCTATCAGGTAGATAAAACGCCGTGCCCGGTCGTCACTGTATTCATCCATCTGCGGGATATTGCTGACAATAATCGTATTAAACTGCTGTGCCAGCTCGATATAGTCCTGTGCCGCGCGTGGTGCGCTGCATATAATGTCAAAATCAAACCAGGCGATTTCCTCGCTGCAGCGCACGGTTTTTATGTCCCGATTGAGTATAGATAACACCCGATGCTCAACAACCGGGGTTATGGCCAGTTCATTCATCCGTTGCTTTATCTGTTGCCCGGTATCCGCGGTGATGGGGCAGTAGTAAACATCACTCTGTTCCAGTAACGAGGTACGGTGGTCAATGCCGCCGTCGAGGTGAAACACTTCACAATGTGTTTTGATCAGTTCAATGGCGGGTAGAAAGCGCTCACGTTGCAGGCCATTGAGATAGAGGTCATCGGGTACCCGGTTTGAGGTGGCAACCAGGCACACGCCCTGTTTAAACAGGCTGCGCAACAGTTCGCTGAGTATCATGGCATCGGTGATATTGGTGACGATGAACTCATCAATACACAGTACCCGGTATTTCTTCGCCAGTTCGCCGGCGATTTTCTGTAATGGATTTTTCTGCCGGCCCATGACATCGAGCTTTTCGTGTATATCCAGCATGAAATGATGGAAATGGATGCGGGTTTTCTGCGTGCTCGGCAGTTCTTCGTAAAACAGGTTCATCAGCCAGGTTTTACCGCGGCCGACATCACCCCAGAGATACATGACCCTGACCGGGCGGTTTACCGGCAGCACTTTATTCACCAGGGGCAGCTGTTTTATGCGATGCAACAAGGGGCTGTCCTGCGTGGCACCCAGCGTCCTGCTGAGCGCCTCAAGTCGGGCAACGGCCTGCATCTGGGCGGCATCATCAACCATATCCGGTTGTTGTAAAGCGCTGTTGTAATATTCAATTAGTGACATGTGATCAATGTTTTGCCGGCCAGTGCGGAATAATACCTATTAATTACAGGAATTGTAGATTAAACACGGTGTTTTCGTTGTCGCTATCAGCCGATTTTGATAGAATTACCACCCGAGCAGATAGCAGGTGAATGAATTCATGATCCATGACATTATTCGGTTCGGGCCATATCGTTTTGCCTTCTCTCACACAGCTTTATCCCTTTTTACAGCGACCAGGATCTGTTTTTCATGACGCGATATATATTTGTTACCGGTGGCGTGGTTTCTTCATTAGGTAAAGGTCTCGCATCGGCCGCTGTAGGCGCCATTCTTGAGAGCCGGGGGCTTAAGGTTCAGATGATGAAACTGGATCCCTATATCAACGTGGATCCGGGGACCATGAGCCCGTTCCAGCACGGTGAGGTGTTTGTTACCGAAGACGGCGCAGAAACCGATCTTGACCTGGGCCACTACGAGCGTTTTGTCAGTACGCCAACCCGCAAGTCCAGCAACTTCACCACCGGTAAAGTCTATGAAAGTGTGATCCGAAAGGAACGTCGCGGTGAATACCTTGGTGGTACGGTGCAGGTAATTCCGCATAT
The DNA here is from genome assembly GCA_024278435.1 of Gammaproteobacteria bacterium. Classification (GTDB taxonomy): domain Bacteria; phylum Pseudomonadota; class Gammaproteobacteria; order SZUA-229; family SZUA-229. The sequence goes on from JAJRTD010000160.1 coordinate 2,323, forward strand.
TACCGATGAAATCAAACGCCGCATCAAGGCCGGTGCCGGTGACGCCGATATCGTCATGGTTGAGATCGGCGGTACCGTGGGTGACATCGAATCACTACCGTTTATGGAGGCGATACGCCAGATGGGTGTGGAGCTGGGGCGCGAACATGCCATGTTCATGCACCTGACACTGGTACCCTATATTGCCACGGCCGGTGAAGTAAAAACCAAACCGACCCAGCACTCGGTAAAAGAGCTTCGTTCCATCGGTATTCAACCGGACCTGCTGTTATGCCGTTCCGAGTTGCTGCTGGAAGACGATGATCGCAGGAAAATCGCGCTGTTCACCAATGTACCGGCCAAGGCGGTTATTTCCGCGGTTGACCTGGACAACATCTACAAGCTGCCCAGCTGGCTGCATGCACAGGGTGTCGACGAAATCATTGCCGAGCATATGCACCTTGATATCAAGCCCACCGATCTAACAGACTGGCAGAAAGTGGTTGATGTCATGGCCCATCCTGAGCATGAAGTGACCGTGGGCATGGTCGGTAAATACGTTGAACTAACCGAGTCCTACAAATCACTGAACGAAGCACTGACCCATGCCGGTGTGCATAATAATGCCAAAGTCAAAATCAGTTACATCGATTCGGTCAAACTTGAAGCCGGTGATATGTCGGCACTGAAAGACCTGGATGCGATTCTGGTGCCGGGTGGTTTCGGTGACCGTGGTATCGAAGGCAAAATTGCAGCCATACAGTATGCCCGGGAAAACAGGATTCCCTACCTTGGCATCTGCCTGGGAATGCAGCTGGCAGTGATCGAATTTGCCCGCCACGTAGCCGGCCTGAGTGATGCCCATAGCAGTGAATTCAGCAGTACAACCCAGCACCCGGTGATTGCCCTGATTACGGAGTGGCAGGATGAAGCCGGCCGTGTGGAAAAACGCAATGCCGATTCCGATCTGGGCGGCACCATGCGCCTGGGTGGACAAACCTGTCTGCTGCAGGCGGACACACAGGCACGTTCAGCCTATGGATCAGAATCCATTGTTGAGCGCCACCGTCACCGCTATGAATTCAATAATAAATACCTGCAGCAGCTTACCGATGCCGGCCTGGTGGTCAGCGGTAAATCGGCAGACGGTAACCTGATGGAAATGATTGAATTACCGCGTGAAGGCAAGCTGGCACACCCCTGGTTCCTTGCCTGCCAGTTTCACCCGGAATTTACTTCGACACCCAGAAAAGGCCACCCGCTGTTTACCGATTACATAAAGGCAGCACTGGCTCACCAGAACAGCACAACCACAGAAACGGCTGAAGCGATTGCCTAGATATATACTGATAACGGTTCAACACTGTGCCAACAACAAGCTGCCCGAGGATATTTGATGAAACTTTGTGATTTTGAAGTTGGCCTGGATAAACCGTTATTCTTGATTGCCGGTCCCTGTGTGATTGAAAGTGAACAGATGGCGATGGAAACCTCGGCCCGGTTA
>JAJRTD010000161.1 GCA_024278435.1 Gammaproteobacteria bacterium
AGTTTTTTACAAAGCCCCGCGTTGACGGTCACTCTGCAGTTCATCATCCGGCAGGATGCGTTCCTGGGCGACACGCCACTGGCCGTCATCTTCCTTCTGGATGATAAATTCAATACCGCTGCTGTTTACACTGCCGTCACTGCCTTCAACAGTTTCTATTGACTTGAACATGATCCGTTCCGGGGTTTCGGCGAGAACGTTGAGGCCTTCATAACTGACTTTTTTCAGCAGTTTGTTTTCAAACTCGTAGGCACATTGCTTGTGCCAGTCATCATAGGTGATCACTTCAAAATCCGGCACTCCATAGACGCTGACATCTTTTGAGATCAGGTTCATATGGGCATCAAAATCGAGCTTGTTGGCGGTCTCGGCCATTACGGCCAGAAATTCTAGTGGTTTCATTGTATTAAAATCAGTTGTAAGTTATAAGTTGAAAGTTATACGTTCATGTTAAAAAGCTGCCGGGTTACTAACTTACAACTTAAAACACAAAACCTGTAACTCATCCCTGCTGGTCAATCAGTTTCTGGCGGTATTCAACGGTGATCGGGTTATCCTTGCCCAGCATGATAAACAGCCCCCTGACACAGAGGCTGCATATACCATCGCGCCAGGCGTAATCATTCCTGATACTCTTCAGCAAAAGCGTCAGCGCTGCCTCGTAATCGCTCTGCAACATTTTATGGCTGCACATCTGGAACAACAGCTGCGGATCGTCGGGGCTGTTTTTGAGCAGGTCTTCAAGCCTGTCGATGGCCGGCAGCTTTTCTGCTGTGGCCAGAAACGCCGCATTGGTCATTAATACCACGGCCTCATCATTTTCTGTTTTCAGCGGCGTTTTCTCAAGCAGGGCATATGCCTGGTCGTAGGCCTGCTCCTTTATCAGCAGCTTTGCCAGGGTAAGCTGGATGCGGGAATTTTCCGGGTCGATAAAGACCAGGCTGTTCAGCTGCTCGAAGGCTTTTTCTTTATTACCTTCCTGGTATTGCGCCACGGCAGCCGCCAGTTCCCGGTCTGACTCACGCGCCAGGTATTTATCCAGCATTTTTTTAAAGCTGTCGGCCGAATCGTAGCCATGGATCTGCTCGGCCACCTCGCCGTTAATAAACAGTTTTACCGTTGGCACACTGTTTACACTGTAATCATGCGCCAGCTGCTTTTCCCGGCTGGTATCAATATTCGCCAGCAAAAACAGGCCCTGGTAATCGTTGGCCAGTTTTTCCAGCACCGGCCACAGGCGCAGGCAGGGGCCGGCATTTTCCGCCCAGTAGTTCACCAGCACGGGGCCTTTGTGTGAATTGGAAAGCACCGCATCGGCGAAGTTTTCCCGTGTTACATCAATAATATAGCTACTCATTTACAAACCCCGATAGAACTGGAGCGGCAACGTTTATAGTCGGCCCAGATGGTATCTTTTAAAATTGCCCCGTTAAAAACAGACTCTTCGATTTCGGCTTCACGAAATGACGCCTTGGTTAAATCCGCCTTGCTGAAGTCGGCATCCCGGCAGTCCGCCTGGTCAAATACGGCTTTGACCAGCACAGCCCGGTTAAAACCGGCCTGCCACAACCTTGCCCCGCTTAACACGGACTGTTTCAGCTGCGCCTGGCTGAAATCGGCTTTAACCAGTTTTGCCTGCTCAAAACTCGCCCGGTTTAACCGGGCGGCAGTAAAATCAGCCGACTCAAGCCGGGCTTCATAAAAAATGGCGGCGTCGGCCCGGCTTTCAGTAAAATCGGCATTTTTAAGCTGGGCGCGGCTGAGGCGGCTGTTTTCCAGCATGGTTTTACGAAAACTGGCATTTTCGGCCTTTACCGCAACCAGCCGGGTTTTATTCATTAGGGCACCATCAAAACGCGCATTGTGCAGGACGGCAAAATTAAAATCGGCATTTTCCAGTATGGCGCCGGAAAAATCAGCATTTTCCAGTATGGCGCCGGTGAAAATGGCATTGGTTAAATCCCTGTTACTCAGGTCAATACCGCTAAAATCGCAGTTTGCCCAGTTAACTTCGGGTCCGGCTTCGTCAGTACAGGCGGCAAAGACTGGACTCACTCCAGTGATAACCAGGGATGACAAAAATAAACCGTTGATCAATGCTTTCAGCATGTATTTTCCAATAAATTGACTAGAATTCAGGATGTTGCCTTAATTCTTCAAAGACATGGATTTTACAGCGTATTGACCCTGGAATGTTATCAATTAAACACACAATTTTATCCCGGTTTTCTCTGTCCTTTGCATTACCGGCACTGTCGCTGGCGGCAGCCCTGAACACGGACACTACACTGGCGGACAGCCCGAAATATTTTCGCGAGGAACCCATATCGCCGATTCCGCAGACTGTTGATTTCAACAAAAAAAAAGCCGAACTGGGTGAAAAGCTGTTTTTTGATACCCGCCTGTCAAAAGACAACACCATGGCATGTTCCAGTTGCCACCACCTTGACGAAGGTGGCGATGACAACCTGCCGGTCAGCAGGGCCCTGTCCGGCGGCGACCATGCAATGAATACACCCAGCATTTTCAATGCGCGTTATAATTTCAGGCAGAA
>JAJRTD010000013.1 GCA_024278435.1 Gammaproteobacteria bacterium
AGTATTCATCGTTGATGGTGGTTGGCGTGGCCATGGCGGCCTGTGATAAGGACAGCGCCAGAACAGCGCAACTGATTTCAGCTGATTTGAATAATTTGTTTTTCATTTTCATGTTTCCATTTATAAGTTGATGATTTATGTTTACAAGTATTGTGCCAAATAATAAATAATTTAATAATATCAACAAGATGTGTATGTTTGAGTTTTTTGGCAGCAATAAATGATGAAAAAGTGCTCAATAAGGAAATAAAGTGTAAAGTTTTTAATAATAACTGGAAATTTAATCAAAATATTTTTATTAAACAGTCAGGACATAATACAAAGGCAGCCGTATAAGAATAATATATGTATTAATATCAGTGTGTTGAGTGTATCCCTGTTACAGGGAAATGGTTTTCCGCGATATCCTCATCTGTAAAAAATAGTGACGGTTGGGCTGTACCGGTATAAATATCGGCAGCATGAGGCTTATTTATGGCATATTGTTTAGCGAAAAAATAAAAAGCGTACAATTAGTGCCCAACAAACGGGAACGGGCAACAGCGAAGACTGATTTAAATGATGAATTTAGGGTTTTATAGTTATGCCGTTGCGGCGGCGGCCTACGGGTTTTTCTCGGTATTACTGGTTTTTAGCTGGCGGCAGAGCCTTCAGGGGCGTTTGATGTTTTTTGCCATGCTGGTTAGTGCCATCTGGGCGCTGGTGGCAGCAAATATTGCGTTGCATAGTGAGACCTATCTTCTGGCCTACCAGTCTTTTGAGATTATTCGCTATATCGCCTGGTATCTGTTTTTGTTCAAGCTGTTTGATGTGGCGGCGTCGGCTGATATAGGGGCGGCTAGCAGTTACCGGAAGTTCAGCCGATGGGCATTGCCCTTAAGTGTCGGTTTTGCCTGTTTATTGCTGTCTAATGTAATACTTGCCGATTTCTTTTTGCTCTCCGGCCAGTTTGTTCTCGGCATCACCGGTAACCTGATACTGGCATTGATTGGTGTTGCCATTATTGAGCAGCTTTTTCGTAATATTTCACCGCGTTACTGGTGGGCAACCAAGTACCTGTTCCTGGGTGCCGGTGGTGTGTTTGTCTATGATTTTTACCTGTATGCAGATGCGCTGCTGTTCCGGCATATTGAGCAGGAATTGTGGGAGGCGCGGGGGATTGTACATGCGGTCGCTGTTCCACTGCTGGCCATTGCTTCGGTGCGCAATAAAAACTGGTCATTAAATATATTTGTTTCCCGGGATATTGTTTTAACGACCTCGGCTATTCTGGGTGGTGGCCTGTATTTATTGCTGATGGCAGCGGCCGGTTACTATCTCAGGGAGTTCGGCGGTAACTGGGGCCGGGCCGGGCAGATCATTTTTATTACCCTGGCGGTGGTCTTCCTGTTTGCGGTGCTGTCATCGACACAGATACGGGCAAAAGTAAAAGTTTTCCTGGGTAAGCATTTTTACAAAAACAAATATGACTACCGGCTTGAGTGGCTGCGACTGACCGGTAATTTAAGTGATAACGCGCAATCAAAAAATCACTACCGAATAGTGATCGAGGCGCTGGCACAAATCGTTGATGCACGGGCGGGGTTGCTCTGGCTGAGAGACGAAAACGGGGAGTTCAAGAGCGCCGCGGTCTGGCAGAATAAAAATATCGATGCGGTCGAGCCGGCGGGATCAGATTTTATCCGCTTCCTTACCAAAAAAGGCTTCGTTGTTAATTTAACTGAAGTTGAAACCCATATAGATGAATATGAAGGGCTGGTGTTACCGCAATGGATCGAAGAGGTGAACAAGCCGTGGTTAATTGTTCCGTTACATGGTGTGGACGAGTTGCTGGGTTTTGTTGTGCTGGCAAATCCGCTGGTTGTTCGCGCCATTAACTGGGAGGATCGCGACCTGCTGAAAACAGCGGGCAAGCAGGTTTCCGGTTATTTAACCGAGATTATCGCATCCGCGAAACTGGCGGAAGCCAAGCAGTTTGAGGTGTTTTCGCGTTTATCGGCCTACATGGTGCATGATTTAAAAAACATTGCCGCCGAGCTTGAGCTGGTTTCAATCAACGCCAAAAAGCATACCGCCAACCCGGAATTTATTGAAGATGCTTTTGAAACGGTGGAGCATGCTGCAGGCGATATCAAGCGTTTGCTTGAGCAGTTGCGCAGCCGCTACAGGCAGAGCGAGAAGCCGGTAGTTGTTGACCTGGCCGGTATTGTCGCCGAGGTTGTTGCGCTGAAACAGCAGCAGCGGCCGCTGCCGGTGTTCGAGGCACCGCCAGCGGCCTGTATGGTCTCGCTGGAAAAAGGGCGGCTGGCCAATGTGCTGGCGCACCTGATTGACAATGCGCAGCAGGCGACCGGGGATGATGGTGAGGTTATTGTTCGCCTGAGAAGCGAAGCCGGTATGCATGTCATCGAGATAAAGGATAGTGGCCACGGCATGGATGACGACTTTATTCGTAACCGCCTGTTTAAAGCGTTTGATACCACAAAGGGCAATGCCGGCATGGGAATCGGAATGTACGAGAGCCGGGAATTTGTTCGCCAGCTGGGCGGCGATATTTCTGTGCAGAGTAAACCCGGAAAAGGGTCTATAATCTCATTATATATTCCATCCGCCCCGTTACAGGATAATGATCCCGCCAGAGAACACGGCTGAAGGCCGGGCAGAATTGAAAGCACTTAAATTTAATAAG
>JAJRTD010000162.1 GCA_024278435.1 Gammaproteobacteria bacterium
CCTCTGTAGTGAATTGCTTCTATACTTTTAAAGTCCAGATTCTCTGCAGACAGCATTAATTATCTTCCAGCCCAAGCATGGCTTCTTTCAGGTCATCATCCGCCGGCTCGTCACCCAGCCAGACATCCAGCAGTGCGCTATAGAAATCAGCACCTTCAATAACACCTTTGACATCACCATTGATGGTCACCCGTGTGCCTGTTCCGGGAACATAATCCAGCAGCACCACATCACCGGCTTTTAAATCAGGAAAATATGAAATAAAGGTTTTCAGGCGCGGCTCCAGCCTGGCCATCTGTTCGTCACTGTTATTCTCTTCAAAACCTTCCTGCCAGCCATCGGCCATTTTGTCGTGACTGACTTCATCATAAACCATATGCATAACAACGCGCTTTGGCCCTTTTAATGCCTGCACCGCATCACGTGAATCCACTTTTGATTCCGTATACAGCGCGCAGACATAAATATTGAATATAAATTTGGTGCGGTAGCCCATGCCATTCAACTGCAGCGCCACGTCGCTGCCGTCCAGTGTTACACTGTCAGGCAAACTGATGTCATCAAGCTGGCGGGCATTCGCCGTTGATACCAAAACAGCGGAAAACAGTAAAACAAAAACAGCTCTGTAAATGTGATAAATCGTCTTATTGATTGTCATAATGGCCACCGGAACAGTTAACGGGATGATAAACCCGGAATTTAGCGATACTATAGATACGGGTTTACGCTATGAGTTTATGCTACAGGGTTACACTACCACCAGAGTGAATCTTCGACAACGATTATGAACACAAAAATCTCCACTAAAAAAAAGCTGTTCATCTACCTGTCCTACACCGGGCTGTCGTGTTTTCTGACCACGATTTTAAATGTCATTCATACGACCTATGTTCTTAAGTTCGAGTTTACGCTAGCGGCATTTATCATCCCCACCTTTGCCGGACTGCTATTCGGCCTGTTGCTGGCACATATCAAGGTTTTAAGCTCACAACTGAAACAACTGGCGTTTACCGACTCGCTTACCCAGATCTATAACCGGCTGCATTTTGCTCATTTTCTTGATGCCGAGATCGACAAGGTCAAACGCTATGGTGGCACCTTTTCCATTATCTTTTTTGATCTTGACCACTTCAAGGACATCAATGACAACTATGGCCATCAGGCTGGCGATGCAGCGCTGGAACAGATAACCCAAATTGTTACCAATGCCAACCGCAGTGCAGATATTTTTGCGCGCTATGGCGGCGAGGAATTTATTATACTGACCCCGGAAACCGATCTCAGCGGCGCACTGATCCATGCCGAACGCTTACGCAATGAAATCGACAAGTTTGATTTTGATACCGTGGGGCATATTACCAGCAGTTTCGGTGTCGCCGAATTCAATCCCGAAACCGACACCGTCGAATCATTATTCGACCGCGCCGATGCAGCACTCTACCTGGCAAAAGAGAATGGCAGGAACAGGGTGGAAAAAGCGTAGCTTTTTCAATGAAAAATGAAAAATATAAAAGCGTATCCCGAGGGTAATGCCATTACGTCCCTAAGGACGTAATGTGTTTTTCATTTTTCATTACCTTGCGAAAGCAAGGTCCAGCTGTTTTGCCGCCCGCACTTCATCAAGACGCTTCACCGGCAAAGTCTGCGGTGCCGCATGCAGGATTTCCGGATTGGTTTCCGCTTCCTGTTTGATCTGCTGCAGCGCATCCATAAAACCATCCAGCGCTTCCCTGGCTTCGGTTTCAGTCGGCTCGATCAACAGACATTCCGGCACCAGTAACGGGAAGTAGGTGGTTGGTGCGTGGTAGCCCAGGTCCAGCAGGCGCTTGGCGAAGTCCATGGCAGAAACGTGAAACTCGCGGGCTTCATTTTTCAGGGTAATAATGAACTCATGGCTGGCGCGACGGTTATCAATGGCCAGGGTAAAGCCGCGGCGTTTGGCTTCGGCCATCATGTAGTTGGCATTCAGGGTGGCAAACTCGGCAACCCGTACCATACCTTCACGTCCCAGGAAACGCATATAGATATAAGCACGCAGTAACACGCCGGGGTTACCCATAAAGGCGGACAGGCGGCCGATGCTTTGCGGGCAGTCTTTTGCCGTTAAATAACGGTAGCGGTCGTTTTCCCTTGTAACAACCGGCAATGGCAGAAACGGTTTTAAACGTTCAGCAACACCGACCGCACCGGAACCCGGTCCGCCACCACCATGCGGCGTGGAAAAGGTTTTATGCAGGTTGGAATGGATAACATCAAAACCCATATCACCGGGACGGATCTTGCCGAGAATCGCATTCAGGTTGGCGCCATCGTAATACAGCAGGCCACCTGCTTCATGTACCACTTTGGCAATGGCTTCAATATTACGTTCGAACACACCCAGGGTGGACGGGTTGGTCAGCATCAGGCCCGCGGTTTGCGGGCCCACCGCCTGCGTCAGGGCGTCAAGATCAACATCGCCGTTATCCAGGGTGGGGATTTCCCGCACGCTGAAGCCACACATTACCGCGGTGGCCGGGTTGGTACCGTGCGCCGCATCCGGTACCAGGATTTCCTTACGCGCCTCGTCACCGCGTGACTTGTGATAGGCCTCGATCATGGCGACACCGGCAAACTCGCCCTGGGCGCCGGCCATTGGCGCCAGTGAAAACGCCGCCATGCCGGTGACCTCGCATAACATGGATTGCAAATCGTGCATGCAGGCAAGAAAACCCTGGTTCTGCGCGTCCGGGGTCAGTGGATGCGCATTCAGAAAACCGGGCAGCATGGCCAGTGAGTTACAGGCCCGCGGGTTGTACTTCATGGTGCATGAGCCCAGCGGGTAGAACTCGGTATCAATGGAAAAGTTTTTCCTGGACAGCCGGGTGTAATGACGCACCGCCTGCAGTTCAGACACTTCCGGCAACAGGGCACTGGTTTTACGCAGCAGGCTGTCATCGATGCCGTTCAGCGAAGCTTTTTCACGGGGCGCCTGCGGTGCACCGGTACGCCCTTTAGATGAGTGTTCAAAAATTAACATGGTACTGCCTCCGCTTCACCGGCGAGTCCGGTTGCCATCACCTGCTGCATGGCCGAGACATAGGCATCAATATCGTCAGCGCTGCGCATTTCGGTGGTGCAGACCAAAATGGCTGAACCCAGTTCGGGATAATCATCCGACAGGTCATAACCACCGAGTATGCCTTTTTCAACCAGCGCTTTCAGGACCGCGGCAGCCGGTTGCTCCAGCTGCAGGACGGTTTCATGAAAACATCGGCTGTTAAAGGCTTTTTTGATGCCGGCGATTGTCGTGAGTTTTTCCACCAGTGTATTGTTATTGGCAAAACAGGCCGCTGCGGTATTCTCCAGCCCCTGTGCCCCCATAATTGACATATAGATGGTGGAAGCCGTCACCACCAGGCCCTGGTTGGTACAGATATTCGAGGTCGCTTTGGAACGCCGGATATGCTGCTCGCGTGCCTGCAGGGTCAGAACAAAACCCTCCCGGCCATCCAGGTCAACCGTGCGTCCGACGATACGCCCGGGCATCTGCCGCACCAGCGCCTGCCTGCAACACAGCAGACCGTAATACGGGCCACCGGCGGACATGGGCGCACCCAAAGGCTGGCCGTCGCCACAGGCAATATCGGCACCCCGGATTTTCTCGTCACTGCCCCACTCACCCGGTGGCTTCAATACCGCCACGGTCAGCGGGTTGATAACAGCAATCACCAGAATATTGTTTTCATGCGCCCAGTCGGTAATCTCATCAACCGCTTCCAGCGTGCCGAAAAAGTTCGGCTGCTGCAGTACCAGCGCGGTAATGTCACCGCCCTGCTGTGCCTCGGCCTGCTGTTTAAACTGCGCCAGTGTTGCGGTACCGGAAGTCTCGTCATATGGCACTTCAATCAGCTCGATGTTCTGGCCCTTGACGATAGTATGTGCGGTTTTGCGATAAACCGGGTTAACCGTTGTCGGCACCAGTATTTTCCGTGACTTTGATTTACGGTTGGCGCGCACCGCCATCAGGATGGCTTCTGCCAGCGACGAGGCACCGTCATACATGGATGCATTGGACACATCCATGGCAGTCAACGCCGTCATCATACTCTGGTATTCGTAGGTCAGCTGCAGCGTGCCCTGCGAGGCTTCGGCCTGGTACGGGGTATAGGCGCTGTAGAATTCACCACGGGTGGTGATCTCCCAGACAGCAGCCGGAATATGGTGATCATAGGCACCAGCACCGATAAAACACAGGGCACTGCTGTTCTGCGCTGCCCGCTGCTGCATTAAACGCGAGACTTCCATCTCTGTCATGCCCGTTGGTATAGCATCAAGCACCGCAGTGCGCAAATGCGCCGGAATTTCATCAAACAGATCATCAATGGAATCAACACCGATGGTTTCCAGCATCTGTGTGATTTCGTTATCGGTATGGGGGATAAAAGGCATAGTAAAAACTGGTTGGCAGTTGGCAGTTGGCAGTTGGCAGTTGGCAGTTGGCAGTAATTTTAAAACAGTTTTTCGCTTTTAACTGCTCACTGCCTGCTGCCAACTGATAACTTTTTTATTATTCAGCGATTTCCGCCTGATAGGCTTCACCATCCATCAGGTCTTCGAGTTCCTCGGCTGATGGCTGAATTCTCAACAGCCAGCCATTATCATAGGGTGAGC
>JAJRTD010000163.1 GCA_024278435.1 Gammaproteobacteria bacterium
TACTATCGTAACCGGTCTGTTTGTTGCGATCTCAATGACCACCGGTGGTGGTGCATGGGATAACGCCAAGAAATATATCGAAGACGGCAACCACGGTGGTAAAGGTTCCGATGCCCATAAAGCAGCGGTAACCGGTGACACTGTCGGCGACCCCTACAAGGATACTGCCGGCCCTGCCATTAACCCGTTGATTAAAATCATCAACATTGTGGCTTTAATGATGGTGCCTTTACTGTAAGCACTTTTGTCAGAGCCCGGGGTTAAACCCTGAGGTTACACCTGAAAAGCCGGATCATCTGATCCGGCTTTTTTTATGCCCCGGGAATTGTTTTTTTGGAGTCCGCGAAAAACGCAAAGCGTATCAATCGTCGGCCTTGCGTTATTTGCTTTTCGGGTGGGTAGCGCTTCTGCCGGCAACGGCAGGGCCTTATGCTCGCCTGTGGTACTGTATACGTTTAGCGCGCAAAAAATACTCTGCCTGTTTATGGCCGTACCAGCACAGCAGCACCCTGTATGCCTTCCTTGAAATTAGGGTCAGTATTCGACAGGTTATACGTGGTGATCGCGCCCTCTGCATTCGGTCCGACAAATGCAGCCGAAGCCTTGCCGCTGCAGGTCGTGCAGACACTGATATCTTTCAGACGAAGATCATCCATGCTGTCAAAAGGCACACCGCTAACATTTACCGGCAGGTCCAGCATCATATCCACCGCCGTGTTAGTCCCCAGCGTTAGCGAGATATCGTATGCCGTGATTTCAGCCGCCACAAAATCAGCCGTCATGCTGATACTGTTCAGCGTTACCGTCTGGCCGCTGATCGTGGTTGGCAATGTGCCGCCAACAACAGTATAGACCCGCGTCTTCAGCCCGCCAAGGTTCGCCAGTTGTGCAGGTGAAGTGATATTGTCACTGTAGACATAATGCAGAGGCCCCTGCGTGGTTTGCGGCACGCCATTAATACTGAACTCATAACTGGCATCCCAGCGCCCCCAGTTAACCCCTATCGGGTTACCGCCGATATTATTAACACCGGCCATCGCACTGGGCAGGTATACCTGGTAGGCGTTCACCAGTCCCGTTGCCGGATCGGTTTCAACGGCCCTTACTGCAATGGGTATATTATTGATAGCGGAACCGTCAGGCAGCAGTTTTTTGCCCAGAACAATTTCTCCCTGGCTCACAGGATTCACCTGGACACCCGCTGTTGACCCCGGAAAGGAGTCGTTCAGCGACATCAGGATAGTGGCGCCGTCCGGCGCCTTATTGACCTTCGGCTTGTCCTTGATCACGTCATTGATCTGGTCCGGCAGCACCAGCGGTGGCGGCCGGTTTTCAATATAGGATTTCACTACGGAGCCCATGCGGGCACCGCTTTTTTTATTGTCCAGGCCGGCAATCAGCTGCTTGCCCCGGTTTTTTCCCTTGGCCTCAGCCTGAGCATTCATCCCGTCTTCCCGGCTGCCCTTTTCCTGGCCTTTCTGATGCTCCTCAGCGCTGGCTTTTGCGGCCATTGTTTTTTCACTCTTGCCATGAAAAACCGGCGGCGGCACCAGCAACTCAACGGCCGGTGAACCTGCTGCAGCGACATGGAAATACTGATCGTTATTAAAGGTATAGGCGCCGCTGCTGTTCTCCACGCTGATGCTGCCATCAACCACACCACCATAAATACCGTCTTCCAGAGGCTCGGCCTCATTACTGCAGCTGCCATCTGCACACACCATTAAACCATAATGGGTACCCCGGATACCGATGGTGGCCACTGCTGTTTTTACCCGATAATTACTTTTGTTTTTATGGCCGATATAGCCGGTTATGGTCCTGAAACCACCTCGCAGAAGTTCCATAAAACTGCGTTCCGTTCCATCTTCCCTGCCATTAAAATTGTATTCAGAAATCACCAGTTCGGTATTGGGCCGCAAAGACAGCAGGGCGCCGTCTTTCATTCGTACCTGGGTATAGGCGTTGGCGGCAGTCTTCAGGGTATCGCCTTTAAAAACTTTCGAGTTACGCAACAGCTTGCGAAAACTGCCACGGTTACTGGCCTGCATTTCACCAACACTGACAACGACCCGGCCGATCACCTCTTGCGGGTCCGGCGTTACCGTTTCAGGCTTTTCCTCTACGATTGCGGGTCTGGCCGGCACAACGGCGGTTTTAATGACTGCTTGTGGCGGTGGTGGCTGCTTTGCATTTACCGGTTGCGCAACAGCAAAGGCCGGCAACTGCAAGCGGTCTCCGACATTGATGTGTGAAGGATCACCCCTGAACACCGGGGTATTGCCTTCGATCAGCTCTTTGCGAAACTGCCGCTGTTTTTCACGGTCATCCGGGAATACTTTCCTGGCAATTGAATAAACACTGTCACCACGCTCAACAATCCAGTAGCCATCACCACTGATGCCGGCAGCAGCATGACCACTGCTGAATACGACAAAAACAGCAGCCGACTGAAGCAGCAGCTTTTTACGCAAGTTTTTTAATTTGTCCATAAGGCCAACCTCGAAAATCTCTTTACACATCACACATCGTTAAAAATTATAATTAACATTAATACTGCCCAGCAGGCGGTCATATTCACGTATCGGTACATTACTGCTGTTTCTGGAATAGGCTATCCGGGTATCAATGCGCCAATCCTTGTTTATCAGCCAGAACAGGTTAAGGTCGGCAGTATTGTAGGTATCTTTTCGTTTAACAACAGGGTCAGTCAGCTGCTCGGCCCTGTAACGGCTGCTCTGGGAACCCAGTGCAGTCTGCAGAACAAAACGTGAAGAAAAGCTCAGCGCTAATCCCAGGCGCAAACTGTATATATCACGCGAAGTATTGGCTTCTGCCGA
>JAJRTD010000164.1 GCA_024278435.1 Gammaproteobacteria bacterium
GATAGACAGTAAGCACTATGAGTCGTTTTAACCTCACACAACTTGGCTTTGTAACAGCATATCTGCTGTTGTCAGGCTGTGCGACCAGTAATACCGAGGGGACACTGGCCGGCCTGAATGACGTCAAGTTTGAGCTAAAAAAAGAGAAGGTTGACGGCAGCCTGGAAAAGGCCATGGAGAGTTACGAGAAGTTCCTCAAGGAGACCCCCGAGACCGAGATGACGCCGGAAGCCTTGCGCCGGCTTGCCGATCTGAAAATCCAGAAAGAATACGACCGTGAAGCGGAAGAACAGGAACAGGCAGCGCAGGTGGCCGCGGCACAGGTTCTGCCCGAAGCAAAAGTAGATAATGCAAAACCGGTCTCTGACAGCGCCTCCCAGGCAACCGATATAAAAACACCGGACACAAGTTTTGTTCCCGTTGCTGCTGACCAGGACAAAAAGAGTATTGCAAGCAGCGACAGTCCGATTGCCGACATAAGTGAAAGTGAGAAAGCCTTCAGTGAACGGGCCGGTAAGAAAATAGAACTGGGTGGTAAAAAGAAAAAGAAAATAGCGGTACCGGCCGGAGAGGATGCGGACGACCTGCAGGCGGCAGGGGCCAGGGAGGCAATCGAACTGTACAAGGGGCTGCTGAAAAAGTATCCATTGTTCGAGCGTAATGACCAGGTACTGTATCAACTGTCGCGGGCATACGAGGAAACCGGGCAGATTGACATTGCCATGAAAACCCTTGAGCAGTTGATCAGTCGATATCCGCAGTCACGCCATATCGATGAGTCCCAGTTCCGTCGTGCGGAATATTTCTTTACCCGCAAAAAGTATCTTGATGCCGAGGAATCCTACCAGGCGGTAATTGATGCCGGTGAAGGCTCCGAGTTTTATGAACTGGCGCTATACAAGCAGGGCTGGGCCTATTTCAAACAGGACATGTATGAAGAAGCCTTGAATGATTTCCTGAAAATGCTGGATTACAAGATTGACAATGGTTATGACCTGGAAAATATTGAGAGCCGGATTGAGAAAAAACGCATTGATGATACCTATCGCGTAATCAGTTTGAGTTTTTCCTACCTTGGTGGCGCGGAAGCCATTGTTGAATACTTTGACAAGTACGGCCACCGTTTTTACGAGGCCAGTATCTACAGCCACCTGGGTGAATATTACCTGACCAAGCGGCGTTACGCCGATGCGGCAAATTCCTACCAGGCCTATATCGAGCGTAACCCGTTATCAAAAGAGTCACCCTATTTTAATATCCGGGTGATCGAAATCTACAAGAAGGGCGGTTTCCCGCGCCTGGTTGTTGATGCAAAAAAAGACTTTTCAAAAACCTACAGCCTGCAGTCAAATTACTGGACGTTTTTTGACATCAATGCCAACCCGACGGTGCTGGCATTCCTCAAATCAAACCTTATCGACCTGGCCAATCACTACCATGCGCTGTACCAGGACAGGCGACTGTATAAGGCGAAAGAGGAAAACTACAGGGAGGCCGTTTACTGGTATCGCGAATACCTGAGCTCGTTCCCTGAAGAAAAACAGGCGCCGAAACTGAACAACCAGCTGGCCGGACTGTTACTGGAGCACAAGGACTATCTTGATGCGGCAACAGAATATGAACGCACGGCCTATAACTACCCGACCCATGAGGATTCTGCCAGTGCCGGCTATGCAGCGGTTTATGCCTACCGCGAATACCTGAAAGTCGCCAACCAGTCGCAGCGAAATATTATCAAGCGTGAAATCATCCGCAGCTCGCTAAAGTTCTCAGAATATTTCCCCGCGCATAAACATGCAGCTGTTGTACTGGTCGCCGCAGTGGATGATTTGTATGCACTGGAAGATTACGAACAGGCGATCAAGTACGGCCGCCGTGTCATCAAGGTTTACCCCAACGCGGACAGAAAACTGCTGCGTTCGGCCTGGATGGTTGTGGCCCATGCCTCGTTTGATATAACCAGTTACAAGGACGCTGAAGAAGCCTATACGAAGACGCTGGCGCTGACCGACAGAAAAGATAAAAGTTATAAAGAGCTGACCGAAAACCTGGCAGCCTCGGTATACAAACAGGGTGAGCAGGCACGGAAACTGGGTAACCATAAAGTTGCTGCCGAGCATTTCCTTCGTGTCGCCAAAGTGGCGCCGAATTCAAAGATCCGCCCGACAGCAGAATATGATGCCGCTGCTTCACTGATGCTGCTGAAACAATGGGGCGCGGTGGCAACGGTGCTTGAAGGTTTCAGAAAGCTTTATCCGGACAACAAGCTGAATGCGGATATTACGAAAAAACTGGCCGTGGTGTACAAGGAAGATGGCAAGTATCTGAAATCGGCAGTTGAGTTCGAGCGTATTGAAAAAGAAAACCCGGATAACGAGGCCCTGCGTCGTGAAGCTTTAAGCCAGGCCGCGGAACTGTATGAAAAAGTCGACGCCCGGGACAGCGCCCTGCTGGTTTACCAGAAACTGGTGAAATACTTCCCCGAGCCGATTGAGGATGCGATAGAAGTTCACCAGAAAATAGCTGATATCTACAAGGACCAGGGTAAGCATAAAAAATATATTGCCGAGCTGAAAAATATTGTTGACAGCGATGCACTGGGCGGCAATGGCCGTACCGATCGCACCCGCTACCTTGCCGCAAAGGCGCAACTGGTGCTGCTTGAGCCGCGCCTTGATTCCTTCAGCAGGGTCAAGCTGGTTAAACCGTTCAAGAAAAACCTGAAACGCAAGAAGGCCAATATGCGCCGTGCCATTGACGGTTATTCAAAACTGGTTGATTACCAGGTCGGTGAAGTAACCGCGGCCGCTACTTTCTACATTGCTGAAATCTATTACGAGTTCAGCGTGGCGTTGCTGGAATCGGAAAGGCCGACCAACCTGAATGACGAAGAGCTTGAACAGTATGAACTGGTGATTGAAGAGCAGGCCTATCCGTTCGAGGAAAAGGCAATCGCTGTGCATGAGAAAAACATGGAACTGCTGGACGTTGGTGTTTATAACGAATGGATCGATAAAAGTATTGCCAAGCTGGCGGTGTTGCTGCCGGCACGTTACGCCAAGACCGAGCAGCAAAGCACTGTTATCAGCCTGATCCAGCCGCAGCCGGTTGAAAAAACTAATCCGGAAAAAAACAAGCCGGAAAAAATGGACCCGGAGAAAAACAGCCCGGAAGAAAAAACCGAAAAAGAACAAGCCGGAAAAAATATCAATACGAATGATGGTGCGGCAGAAGCAGCGTCTTCCAGCCAGCCAATAACAGGTAGTTAAGATGAGTTTACAGGTACGTCAGTGCAGAGATGAAATGAGTGCAGGCATTCGCAATGTTTGCATTGGTTTGCTTTCAGGGTTTCTTGTCGCCTGTGCCGGTGGTGATATCAAGCCGCAACAGGAAACCGATGTTGTGTCTATAAAGGCGCCAACCGCTTATGTGCAGATTGACAGTGACGTTGAATTCGACTTCAAGCATGCCATTGCCCTGATGAAAGAGGGCAAAA
>JAJRTD010000165.1 GCA_024278435.1 Gammaproteobacteria bacterium
AAGTTTCGCCCGTTCCAATAACGAACTGCATGAACTGCTGCAAAAACGCCTGCAGGAAATCAGCGGGCAGGTGGAACAGCGGCTGGATAAAGGGTTTGAGAAAACCACGAAAACCTTTACCGATGTCATGGAAACCCTGGCAAAAATTGACGCCGCACAAAAACGCATTGATGACCTTTCCAGTAATGTCGTCAGCCTGCAGGAGGTGCTGTCGGACAAGCGCTCACGCGGCGCATTCGGTGAAGTGCAGATGGCCGGCCTCATCAGCAACATGATGCCCGAAGGCAGTTATGCCCTGCAGTACTCACTGAGCAATGGCAAGCGGGTGGACTGCATGATGTTTCTGCCGGAGCCTACGGGGAATATTGCAATCGACTCAAAGTTCCCGCTGGATTCATTTCAGAAAATGATGGATGACGAAGCCGTGGGTGCTGAGCGCCAGGCGGCGGAAAAACAGTTTAAGCTGGACATTAAAAAACACATCCGGGATATCGCGGAGAAATACATTATTGAAGGTGAAACGGCTGACGGCGCTATCATGTTTATTCCGGCTGAGGCCGTATTTGCCGAAATTCATGCGCATCACCCGCAACTGGTGGAGGAGGCCAACCGTGCAAGAGTGTGGCTGGTATCGCCGACCACGCTGATGGCCATCCTGACCACGGCGCGGGCGGTGTTGAAAGATTCAGCAACCCGCAAACAGGTGCATGTGATCAAGGAACACCTGATGGTGCTTGCAAAAGATTTTGACCGTTTCAAAAAGCGCATGGATAATCTTTCCCGGCATATCAAGCAGGCAAATAAAGATGTTGATGATGTGCAGGTTTCAGCGAACAAAATCAGCGGCCGTTTTGAGAAAATAGAAAAAGTGGAACTCAAGGAAAGCGACATCGAGCTGCTGGAATCTGATGATGAAGATAAAGAAAAATAAATAACAGGAGAAGTCAGTGGAGAAACCGTATTCATCTGCATCGAAGGCACTGATAGTCGGCGCTGCTGTTGTTATTATTATCGCCGGTATGAAACAGGCGGCCTCGTTGCTGGTGCCGTTTCTGCTGTCGATTTTTATCGCGGTGATCAGCTTTCCACTGATGAGCCGGCTGCAGCAGAACGGCCTGCCCAAGGGGCTGGCGATTGTCGTGGTCATTGCCGTGGTCATTTTATTTGGTTTTGCACTGACGATATTGATAGGCAGTTCAATCACCGATTTCAGCCAGGCGCTCCCCGGGTACCAGCAGAGAATATCGGCACGCTGGCTGGAAGTGCTGCAATGGTTGAACAACCATGGCATTTCAGTCAGCGAAACCTTCAGGGATATTGCCGACCCGGGCGCCGCTGTTGGTCTGCTGTCATCCATACTGAGAGCTTTCGGCTCGGTATTAACCAATTCTTTTTTAATTATTCTGACCGTGGTTTTTATCCTGATGGAAACGGCCGGGCTGACACAGAAGTTTCTGTCGGTAACGGATACAGAATCTGCCCGGTCAGGGTCGGATGAAAATGACTTCGCGCAGGTGTTTGTTAAAAAATTGCGTGACTATATGAGCATGAAAACCATCATCAGCATGGCAACCGGTGTGTTGATCGGTGGTGCCCTGTGGCTGATCGGCGTTGATTACCCGGTGTTATGGGGCGTGCTGGCATTCATGCTGAATTTTGTGCCCAATATCGGCTCGATTATTGCCGCGGTGCCGGCGGTACTGTTAACACTGGTGCAACTGGGGATGGTGCCAGCTGTACTGGTGGCAGCGGTTTACGTTGTGGTGAATATTGTTATCGGCAGCTTTATCGAACCGAAATACATGGGCAAGGAGCTTGGCCTGTCAACACTGGTGGTATTCGTTTCCCTGGTGTTCTGGGGCTGGGTGCTGGGACCGGTGGGCATGCTGCTCTCGGTGCCGCTGACCATCACGGTAAAACTGGCCCTGGACAGCAAGCCGGAAACCCGCTGGCTGGGGCATCTTCTCGGTCCGGCTGAGGTCTGACGCATATGAAGCGGGCAATTGTCGGTTTTCACCAGGATGAACATAAACACTGGGTCGCTGATCTGGCCTGTGGTCATACCCGGCATGTACGGCATGATCCGCCATGGCAGAATCGACCCTGGGTCGTTAGCGGGGCGGGCAGAAAGGAAAAGACAGGTTTTGAGCTGGATTGCCTGCTGTGTGAGAACGCAGCGGCAGATTGAGTGGCCGCTCAGTAAGGGATCAGGGTCAGTCGTGCTGTGATCCTGTTTAAAACTCTTCCATTTCAATAAAGGCGACCGCAATACCGGAATCGGTGTGGCGGACGATTACGGCATCCTTGCTGGTTTGCTCATTGTTCTGCAGCGGGTCATTGTAGTTAAGGATGACCATTTCACCCATGGCGTAGTGCTCAGGATTGTCCAGCTGCATAAAAAGGCCGCCCTGGCTGATGTCACGGGTGGTGACTGTACGTACGTCTTCTTCCAGGTAGCTTAGCTCTACCGCTATTTGTATCTCATTGCGCGGGAAGCGGCGTTGATTTTCAGTCATGGCAGTATTTCTTTAAACTTGATATTGGTCTAATAATAGACTTAAGCCATGAAAATGCCAGATTATTTGTATTATGTTTTTACCAAGGGGCCGCTGAACAGGTCTGGATGCCGCAGATTGAGATTCAGGATTTTTCAGGGTAAGGCGCTAAGTGATTGTAATAGTTGTTCTATGGCAATGGCTTAGTAACGTAGCCATGAGAAATTCCGGGCTCAAGTTGCGTATTCACGACTTGTTCAGAGGCTCCCTGAATGGCTGTGTGATAATCTGTGCTGACTTCGTTTTATGTACTGCCTGTTTGACGGGCTGGGTTTAACCGGTGAAGAAAAATAATAAAGCAGCGGGCCAGTTTGAGCTTTTAACGCAAAAACGGTTTCTCCCGTTTTTTGTTACCCAGTTTTTCGGTGCCTTTAATGACAATGTTTTTAAAAATGCACTGATTATCATGATTGCCTTCCAGGGGCCTGCATTGGTTGATGGCAATGCTGACCTGCTGATCAATATCGCGGCCGGTCTGTTTGTGTTGCCCTTCTTCCTGTTTTCGGCGACCGCCGGCCAGGTAATCGAGAAGTTCGAAAAATCAAAGTCCATACGCATAATAAAGCTGATCGAAGTTGTAATTATGTCCGTGGCTGCCTATGCTTTTTACCAGGGTTATATTTTCCTGTTAATTGCCCTGCTGTTTCTAATGGGTACGCAATCAACTTTTTTCGGCCCGGTAAAATACAGTTATATTCCCCAGCACCTTAAAGAAACCGAGTTGATTGAAGGTAATGCGCTGGTACAGATGGGAACCTTTGTCGCTATTCTCATGGGTACCATTCTTGGCGGTGTTTTAATTGCTGATGAACAGGGAAGGTTGTACGTCAGTTATGCAATTATTTTTATTGCCGTAGCAGGCTATTTTTCCAGCCGCTTTGTTCCGTTAACGCCTTCAGTCAATCCGTCATTAAAAATAAGCCGGGATTTTTTTGGTGAAACCTGTAAAAACATAAAGTTCCTGCATAGCAACCGTGTTGTTTTTCTTTCAGTGCTCGGGGTTTCCTGGTTCTGGTTTCTTGGCGCCACCTACCTGGTGCAATTGCCTAACTATACCAAAACAGCGCTGGGCGGAAATGAGCAGGTGGTCACCATGTTGCTTACCCTGTTTACCGTGGGCATCGGTAGCGGATCGTTATTATGTAACTGGCTGTCCGGAAAGAAAATAGAAATAGGACTGGTGCCGTTCGGTTCGATCGGCCTCACCCTTTTCGGTATCGACCTGTATTTTTCACAGCCTGAAACATTGCCGCTAACGGTCGTCGGCATCGCTGAATTTATGTCGTGGGACAGTTTGCGCCTGATCGTTGATATCGTGATGACCGGTTTTTTTGGCGGCCTGTATATCGTGCCGTTGATGGCGCTGGTGCAGCAGCGCACTGATCCGAAGCACCTGTCGCGGGTGATTGCGGGTAATAACATTATCAATTCGTTATTAATGGTGTTGTCGGCGGTGGTTGCGATTGCTGCATTATCCGCCGGCTTCAGTATCGCTGAACTGTTCCTGCTGGTTGCCATATTGAATGCGCTGGTGGCGCTGTATATCTATTCGCTGGTGCCGGAATTCTTTATGCGTTTCATGGTGTGGCTGCTGATCCACAGTATTTACCGCGTCAGGAAACAGGGTCTTGAAAATATCCCGGATGAAGGCCCGGCAGTACTGGTCTGCAATCACGTAAGTTATGTTGATGCCATGATAATTGCCGGTTGTATCAGGCGGCCGGTACGCTTTGTTATTTATTATAAAATCTACAGATTACCGGTGCTGAATTTTATTTTCCGGACGGCGAAAACCATACCGATTGCCGGCAAGTATGAAGACCGGGATTTACTGCTAAAAGCATTTGATGATATTGATGCGGCGTTGTCCGAAGGCGAACTGGTTTGCATATTCCCTGAAGGCAAACTGACCCGTGATGGAAAAATAAATACCTTCAGAGATGGCGTGGAACGGATTATAAAACGTCGTGCGGTGCCGGTTTATCCCATGGCGTTGCAGGGGCTGTGGGGCAGTGCTTTCAGCCTGCAAAAATCAAATGTTTTTTATCGCCTGTTGAAAGGCTTCAAGTCAAGTGTCGGGTTGGTGATCGGTGACAGGGTGGAAGCCGACCGGGTTTCGGCAAAACTGCTGCAGCATCAGGTGCAGGAACTGT
>JAJRTD010000166.1 GCA_024278435.1 Gammaproteobacteria bacterium
AGATAAAAGCCGACCAGTTGCCACATGGCGTCCAGCCCCAGGCAGCCCGGCATTACCGGATCATTAATAAAGTGGCAGTCGAAAAACCATAAGTCAGGTTTGATATCAAGTTCCGCCTTGATCTCCCACTTGTTGTAGGCGCCACCGTTGTCAGAGATAAGTGAGATACGGTCCATCATCAGCATGTTCGGTGCTGGTAACTGGGCGTTACCGGGGCCGAATAATTCACCCCGGCTGCAGGCTAACAGGTCTTCATAGTCAAAAGAGCTGGGTTTGGCAGCAGTTTCCTTATCAGCAAGCATAATATCTCTCAATGGTTGGTTTTGGTTAAAATTTGTCAATTAAACGCTGATTTTATCGCAAAATCCTGTACGATGATATGATTGTTACCAAGAATATTCAAACATGGAAAACCTGTTTTTTATAATTATTATCCTGGTTGCAATCTGGTACTGGTGGGATACCCAGCAGAGCAATGAGATTGCCTTATCGGTGTGCCGGCAGAAGTGTGCCAATGCCGGTTTACAGTTGCTGGATGCGACTGTAACACGCCAGCGCAGCTGGTTACGGCGGGGTGCAAAAGGCTCTGTACAGATATGCCGTTTATACAGTTTTGAATATAATGGTGATTCAGTACTGGAGTACGGCCAGCGGGAATACGGATATATTGTTCTTATTGGAAAACAGGTGGTAGAAACAAAAATTCCTGCCTGCGAACCGCCGGTACAGGAAATAAATGAAAGCCGTATCCACCAGGGTAGCTCTGAATAAAAAAAAGCCGGATATCCGGCTTTTTTTATCCTGCTTTCAGCTTTGATTAATAGGTGAAGAAACGTTTATCAAACTTCAGGCGGGCAGGCCGGGTTTCACCTTCGGGAATAATCTGTATATCAAACTTGAGGAATTCGCCATCGCTGATTTTGGCCTCGGCAAGATAGTAAATGGCATTGCCTTCATTGATCTCTTTAAATTCCAGTTTTTTCAGCTGGCCGGTGAGGTTGCTGGCATGACCGGTTACTTTTGATTTCGTTGGTTTACCGGTGGTATTCATTACTTTTTTCAGTACAGCAATGTTAATCAGAATGCGATTATTGGCGCGTGCCAGGCCGTATTGTTTTGCGACATCGGGGGAGATGGTGTCGCTTCTGAATGCGTTGTAGTGTACAACGTAGTCGCCGAATTCTTTTGAGCTTTCAGCGTAGCTGGCGGCGCTGCCGAGGGACAGGACAAGAATAAACAGGACTTTAAAAAGTTTGTTGTTTAGATTATGCATACGTTCTCCTCATTGTTCGTCACTTTATATTTATTATCAATTAGTGGTCAATAATACATTGTGACCTTTATTGTGTTGTTTTAGTTCAGGTTGAATCATTTCATTTCGGGGCCGGCATTTCTGCATCGCCGCTTCAGCCGCTGAGTGATTCAGGTTTTATTTATAAAAACCGGGTAACCAGAGTTGTCTTAATAGTAGTACGCCTGTTCCACTGATACAACCGTTATTTTTCGTTTTTGACGGTTTCCAGCAGCTGTTTTCCCAGGCACTGAAAACGCCAGCCCTGCATTATAGCTAAGGTTTCCGGCGGGTTTTTCTGTGGACTGTCACAGCATAAAACCAGTTGCTCCAGTTCCTTTTTCGAGCTTAATACGGCGCCGGAAATGCCCAGTTCCGCGGCTTTTTTACTGGTGATCTGTTGCAGGCGTTTGAGTAATGATTTCTGGTTGCTGTCTAAAAGGCTGAAATGGTTGTCCGGCCATTTTTCCTGCGGCAGCTTACGGGCGGCTGCAATGACCTGTAGCAGATCCTGTTTCTCGCTGTCGTTAATCCGTTGCCTGGAATCGATAAACGGTCGAAGTTCGTTGATGTTCTCTGGCGGATCCTGGGCAAGGTCTAGAATAATGTTATCAGCAAGAATTTTTCGCCGGGTTTTGTCTTTCTGCATTGCCAGCTGTTCCCGCCATACGGCAATTGCCTGTGCAATTGCCAGTTTTCTCCGCTCCAGTTGTGTTGATCCTTTAATCCGTCGCCACAGTTTTTCGGTATCGACCTGGAAATCTTTATCACTGTTGCACAGTTTCAGGCTGTCTTCTTCAAACCACGCATGCCGGTTAGATTCACGCAGTTTTGTATCGAGCTTGTGCTGCAGTTGATAAAGGTAATAAACATCATCGCCGGCGTATTGAATTTGTTTTTCGGTTAATGGCCGTTGTAACCAGTTGGTTCGGGTTTGTGACTTGTCCAGTTGTACACCAAGTTCATTTTCCACCAGCGCGGCATAACCGATCTGCTGGTGATCGGTCAGCAAAGCGTTTGCCAGCTGGGTGTCATAAACGTTCACCGGTGCCTGTCCGAGAAAGTAATAAAGCACTTCCATGTCCTGAGAACAGGAATGAAATATTTTGCTAATGGACGGGTTGAGCAGGATTGTCTGCAGCACCGGCTTTGCGTCAAAAGCCAGCGGGTCGATACAGGCCACAATGCTGTCGGTAGCAATCTGTACCAGGGCGAGTTCCGGGTAATAGCTAGTTTCACGGAAAAACTCGGTATCAACGGCGATTAAATCGATATTGGCTAACTGCTGAAGCAGCCTGTCGGCTGCGGCAGATGATTGAATTAATTCAGGTGTCATTAATCAGGTCGTCGTTGGTGAAAATCAGATTTTTGCTTCCAGCAGCTCGATTTCATAGCCGTCGGGGTCGGCAACAAAAGCCAGCAGGGTGGTGCCCGCATTCATCGGCCCGGGTTCACGGATTATTTTTCCGCCTGCCGCCCGGATTTTTTCTGCTGCCCGGTAGACATCATCAACCTCAATGGCCAGGTGGCCGAAACCGTTGCCCAGGTCGTAGTGGTCGGTGTCCCAGTTATAGGTCAGTTCCAGTGCGGTATGCTCTTTTTCGTCACCATAGCCGAGGAAGGCCAGGGTGAAGCGGCCTTCGGGGTATTCCTTCTGCCGTAATAATGTCATGCCCAGAACATTGCTGTAAAAATTTATCGAGTCCTGCAGGTTGCCGACTCGTAACATGGTATGCAGTAGTCTCATAATTTCTTTTCATGCCTAGCTGTACGAGGCTACATCTTAACTTATAATAATGAAAAATAATGCTTTTGATTCGAGACCATGATTATGGATTTTTCCTTTAATGCCGCAACGTTTAGAGACCTGTTTCATAATACGGTTTCCCCCTATCTTGCCGGTGAAGCGGCAGATACAGACGACGTAAACTCACCGCATAACCTGCTGGTGGCCATGGACCAGGCGATTGATGTAATGGCCCGGGCCGATGCCGATAATGCCGTGCGTAACAGGATGAGCGCGGAAAGCATGGGTGTGCTGGAGGAGAAGGATATCAGCCAGATCGGACAATATGCGCTGGATATCCTGGAGGCCATGGTTGCCTGGGTACAGAATAAAACCGGTGAGCAGAACCGTGAATTGCTGCGCTTAAGCATTCCCCTGTCATTATGGGTGACCCGCCATGGCGGCAAGCTGTCACAGATTGATATGCTGGTTAATTCGCTGGCAGGCTTTGCCAACGAAGTCACCGAACCGCACCTGCTGGAAGAGCTGGCAGGCATTATCCGGGAAGTGATCGATGCCACGGATGAGGAAATCCGCCGTGACCTGGAGCAGACCAATATGATGCGGCCGTGGCGTATCCTGAATTTAAATTACGGTATTGTTGCTACCCGCAGCCATAATCCGGCGCTGATCGAGCAGGCCTATGACGCGCTGATCAAAAACCTGCCCAGTGACGCCCGCCAGTTTTTCCGGGAGGGCATGCAGCAGATGGATATCATCGGCTATCCAGATGAGGTTCGCGAGGTGGTGGAGCGTTACAATAAAATGTGGGGCTCTGAGGATGTATTGCATTAAAAATGTTATTTCACCGCAGAGGCGCGGAGACGCAGAGTTTTTTATTTTTAACGCGCCGACGGCGCGTTAAAAATGAATAGAATATTTTTCTCTGCGTCTCCGCGCCTTTAGCTTTTTAACGCTTTGTGCCTGGTGCGGAT
>JAJRTD010000167.1 GCA_024278435.1 Gammaproteobacteria bacterium
ACAGCAAAAACACCGGCCTGGAATTTCAAAGCCAGGGCGCAAATTACCAGATCAATTACAACATGCCGGTAACCATGGGTTTCATCACTACTGGTTACAGTGGCAATGTCGAATACCGCGACCAGACTTCTGAAGATGCAGTATTACAAATATTTAATGAAGAACATGAACTGATAGGAACCACCCAGGTAAACCTGAACCGGCAGTTTATTGTCGACAGTAGCATCGAGGTCTGGAATAGCGGTCGAAGCCAGATCTATGTGGAGGGCACTGATTACAGGGTGCTACGCGTCGGTTCAACCACACAGATACAGCGCCTGTCAACAGGTAACATACTGGATGGCCAGCTGGTGCTGGTTGACTATGATTACCAGACCGGAGGCACCTTTGCCTACAATCTGCTCGGCAACAATGTAGTGCTACAGTGGAGCCCTGCTCGTAATTATGAACTCTATATCCGTTACAATAAACTGGATCAAAAACTACGCGAAGGCGATCCCAGCATACCGCTGAACCCCAGCGATAGTTATATGTACGGAGGCTCGGCCTCACAGCCCCTGCTCAACGGTATCACTCTGGGAGGCCAGGCCTATATTCGCGATCATAATGAAGAAATTAACCCTTATTTGCTACGCTACCTGGATGCATTTGTCGACCTGCCGCTACCACGAGTAACCAAATTACGACTATCCACCCGTCGCCAGCTGATCGACAATGAAAACTCTATTGAAGATGTCGACCTTACCGCCTATATACTACGTCTGCAGGGCCGTCCCTGGTTACGAACACAGATGAATTACGAGTATAACTACGAAAAAGACGTCGGCGGCACGCTGAAACGCCTGCTGGTCATTCAACGTGTGCAGTTCAGGTGGGCTTTTCGCCAGCTCAGTCTATCCGCCAATGCCTATTACACCCAGGAAAAACAGGGCAGCACTGACAGAGACCGCTGGTCTATCAGGGTCAATATGTTGAGGTCTTTCTAATGAAAGACCTACTGCCTCACAACTCACGACGCATTATTTTATATGCCTTTTTGCTAACCTTTGCTGCAACGCTTGTTGTCGCCTGTGCCAGCACCGATGAAAGACAAGGCAACATCAGCAAACCAGTATGGCCGGCGCCCCCGGCAAAGGCCAGAATTGTTTTCGAGCAAAGTTTCTCCACGCCACAGGAACTGGGCATAGAAAAAGGCTTCTGGCAATGGATTGGCGACTTTGTTTTTGGTGCCAGTGAAAACCGCATGATACGCCCGATGGCCGTTGTCACCACGGATAAACGCCATATTTTTGTCGCTGATCCTGGCGTACGCGGAGTACATCGCTTTGACACCCACGATGATTCATATCTACTGATAAAGGGCGAAAAAGGACTTGACCTGCCTTCACCGGTAGCAATAGCAAGTGATGGCAAAGGCAATGTATTTGTCACCGACTCAAAACTGGCAAAGCTGTTCATCATCCCTCAGGGAAGCCCGTTTGTTCAACCATTTGAACTGGATACCGAACTACAGCAGCCCACTGGTATCACTATTGAACCCGAAACCGGTGACATTTACCTGGTTGACACCCGTTTACACCAGATACTGGTATTTAATCAGAAGGGTACATTAATAAACCGGATTGGAAAACACGGCATTAATAACGGCGAATTTAACTACCCAACCCTTATCTGGCAACAAAATGGCACCCTGTTTGTAACCGATGCGCTTAATTTTCGCATTCAGCTGTTTGACCTTGATGGCGATTATATCAGCAGTTTCGGAAAAGCCGGCCAGTCCAGCGGTTACCAGTCGCGCCCCAAGGGTGTTGCCACCGATCAGGACGGTAATATTTACGTGGTGGACTCACTGCTTAACAACATACAGCTATTCGATGCCAGCGGGAAGTACCTGATGACAGTCGGCGAACGCGGACAGCTTCCCGGCCAGTTCTGGCTACCAACCGGTATTTTTATCAGTCCTCAACAAAAAATTTATGTCGCTGACTCCCATAATCGTCGAATTCAGGTGTTCCGTTATCTGGAAAATCCTAGCGGTGGTCTATAATATAGTTATGAAACATTTAAACCCTTTATTCAACCTAACCTGTACGTCGCAACGCTTTTCTTTAATTCTGCTGCTGCTCTTACTCAACACCAGTGTATTTGCCGGCATAGCCAGCACTAAACATAATTTATCGGTCACTGGCACCGGTACTATCAAGGCCAGTAGCGAGCAGGAAATCTGTATTTTCTGCCATACACCGCATAATTCTGCGCCAATGACACCGTTATGGAACAGAGCATCTTCCGGCAGTGTTTATACCCCCTACAGCAGCTCCACCATTGTTTCCTCACCCGGCCAGCCAACGGGCGCATCAATGTTATGCCTGAGCTGCCACGATGGCACCATCGCTCTCGGTAGCGTGCTCAGCCGAACCAGTGATATTGTGATGAATAACGGTGTTACTACCATGCCATCCGGGCCAACCCTGATTGGCACCGATTTATCCGATGATCACCCGGTTTCTTTTAACTACACCGCAGGACTGGCCTCACAAAGGGGTGAACTGATAAACCCTGACACCCTGACCGGTCCGGTAAAAGTTGATAAGAATAGTCAAATGCAATGCACCAGTTGCCATGACCCGCATAACGATGCCAACGGTAAATTTCTGGTCATGAAAAATACCGCCTCAGCCCTGTGCCAGACCTGTCATGTGAAAAATTTCTGGAATGAAACCGAACACAAAAATTCCTCTGCTACCTGGAATGGCAACAGCCCGGATCCCTGGCCGAATTCAGATATTACGACTGTCGCCGGTAATGCCTGCGAAAATTGCCACACACCGCATAACGCCGGCAGCAGTGAACGCATCCTTAACTATTCTATCGAAGAAAATAACTGCATCCCCTGCCATAACGGCAATGTTGCCAACTTTAATATCGAAGCGGAATTCAGTAAATTTGCCCAGCACCCGATTGCTGATACTACCGGTGTACACGACCCGGCGGAGTCTGTCGTGGTTAATAGCCGTCATGTTGAATGCGTAGACTGCCATAATCCACACGCCGCCAACGGTATCAATCCACTTAACGGTGTACGCGGTGTCAATCAGGGTGGCTCTGAAGTCAGCACTATCAGCCGCACAGAAGAGCTCTGCTATCGCTGTCACGGCGACAGCAATAACAAACCAGCAGCGCGTACCGCAAGACAAATCGAACAGACCAATGTGCGCCTGGAATTTGATCCCGGCAACCCGTCCTATCACCCGGTTGCCGCAATCGGTAAAAACCCCAATGTACCCAGCCTGATTCCACCACTGACAACCAG
>JAJRTD010000168.1 GCA_024278435.1 Gammaproteobacteria bacterium
AGGCCGGTACCGATATTTTTCTGGGTGTGATCAGGGGAATTGCGGATACCATGACCGAAGAATGCGGTAGCTAAAAACTGGTTCACCACAGAGACACAGAGTTTTATTTGTTTTAATGCGCCTACGGCGCAGTAAAACATAAAAAGCTTTTCTCTGTGTCCTTTGTGCCTCTGTGGTGAACCAACTTTTAAGTTTTTGACTTACACTTTGGCTCGAACTCATTCGCACCGTCTGTTAATTATTCAACCGGTAACGCAACACCTGGGTAAAGGTCCCGTCATTGTTATTGGTCGATTCCATTTCACCGCTGATACCGGTATAGCTGCCGGTGCCAGCGATAATACCAAGACTTGAAGTCCCTTTGTCGAATTCACGCCCGGCTACTACAATATTTCCCCCTTGCATTGTCAGCGTCCACTGGCACTGAAAACTGTGACCGGCACGGGTACGGATGCAACTGCCGCTGTTGGTTCCGATCTTGTTCATTGCCTTATCCAGTAGAGGCTGGTCGAATACCAGGATATCGCCGGCCGAATCACCGGGTTCACCGCTATCAATAAACCGTGCAGGATGATTGCGGGCATCGGCAATGGTTACCAGGGTTTGCGGCGCCTGTGGTGTACAGGCAGACACGGCCAGTACAGGCGAAATGATAAGCAGCGACGTTTTGTTCATAATGAAATATTATTTATGATCCCTGGACCGTTTCGCCTGTCTGCTCGGCAAACGGGTAATCGGTATAACCTTTTTCATCGCCGCCATAGAAAGTGCTCTGATCGACCTCGTTTAACGGCAGGTCGTTTTTATAGCGGTAAACCAGGTCCGGATTGGCGATAAAGGGCACGCCGAATGCCACCAGGTCACAGTCACCGTTGTTTATTGCCGCCTCTGCACGCGCCTTGTCGTAGCCATTGTTTGCAATGTAAATACCATTATAGCTATCACGCAGGGCGCGGTAATCAACATTTCGTGCCTTGCTCATCATATCGCCTTCGAGCAGGTGGATATAAGCAAGGTTGCGCGGGTTCAGCTGGCTGATAAAGTAATGAAAATGCGCCTGTGGATCTGAGTCGGACATGCTGTTAAAGCTGTTCTCCGGGGTCAGGCGGATACCCACCTCCCAGCTGTCCCAGCTGTCAAAAACAGCATCGATTACCTGGTTTAAAAAGCGCATACGGTTTTCTTCGCTGCCGCCGTCTTCATCATTGCGCTTATTGCTGCCATCACGCAGGAACTGGTCAATCAGATAGCCGTTGGCAGCATGGATTTCTACACCGTCAAAGCCGGCCAGTTTTGCCATTTTCGCCGCATGCCGGTATTGCAGGACAATGCCCTGGATGTCACTGCTTTGCAGCGCCCGCGGTTCTACATAGGGTTGCATGCCTTGATAGGTAACAGCTTCGCCTTCGGGCTTGATGGCGGAGGGCGCCACCGGTAACTGATTATCGGGAAGCAGGGAGGGGTGAGATACCCGGCCAACATACCACAGCTGGATAAAGATATGGCCACCTTCCTGGTGCACGGCATCAGTTATTTTCCGCCAGCCGGCCACCTGTTGATCATTGTAGATGCCGGGCGTATCGGGATAACCGACACCCTCCGGCGATACCTGCGACGCCTCGGTAATGATAAGGCCGGCAGTGGCACGCTGGCGATAGTACTCAACATTTATCTGCTGCGGAATATTGCCCGGCGCCGCACGGTTCCTGGTCATTGGTGCCATGACCATACGGTTGTCCAGTGTCAGGTTGCCAATGGTTACGGCTGAAAACAGTTTTTGTTTGCTCATACATTTATTCCTTTGTGACCATTTATAATCAGACAGATGCCTGAAAAATAATGCGGCCGTCTGGTTTTGTCAAGTTTGCCTGTAACTTGCATTGTTATTCTCACTATTGCTGACAACAAGCCGGTTATTGTGTTCAAGCATTTTAATCATTTTCGCCATTTTTAAATAATGGCTGCCTTTCCAGTAGATCTTGTGGCAGTTTTCACACTGGTAGAATTCGTGGTAATACTTTTTAGTTTTTGCCGGCAGCCGGTCTTCGATCTGTTGTTTGTCAACAGCACGGGTTATTCCGTTGCAATGCATGCAACGGCTGAACGGGTGCAGGTTATTGTACAGGTCGAAGCGTGACAGGATTTCCAGTAACTGCTGTTTCGGCTGCCGGGCACGGACAAAATAACCATGCGTGATCTGCTTGCGCATCAGCAGCCTGCGGTCACAGGTCAGCAGTATGCGGTGTTCACGTACAGATATCTCCGCCAGTTGCGGGTCATCATAATCATTGCGGTACAGGGTATCGAAACCCAGCATGCGTAAATAGGCGGTCAGCCGGCCGAGGTGCACATCAAGCACAAAACGGCTGTGGCGCAATGGTTCGGGCTGGCAGTGTTTGAGTGGCGAGATATCCAGCGATTCAAATACCGGGTAGACACTGATACGGTCACCGGCCTGTACCGGGTAGTTAAAATCCACTGATTCACCATTAACGATAACCAGGTCGATTTCGGTATGCGGTACGCCGATGGATTCAACCAGGTCCTTGACCGATCTTTTTTCCGTCAGGGCATAGCTGATATCCACCTTGCGCTGCGCGGGCGGCAGGAAGTCGTTGAGCTCTTCGTAAAAGCGAATGCTGACACAGTCGGTCATAAAACCCCGGTGCAATGACAAAATACTGGAAATAATCCATACTAACACCAGTAAAAACAAACATGATAGATACTAACAACAATCAAACTTCGAACCTGATATGGCTTTAATCGGATTACTCAGTGATGTCCATGCCACGCCCGAACCGGTGGCAGAGGCAATGACAATTTTTAAAAATGCCGGTGTTGAGCAGATTTTGTGTGCCGGTGATATCGCCGGTTATATGGAGCAGCTGGAAGCAACCGTAGAACTGCTGGTCGAAAACAATTGCGTGACGGTAGTCGGCAACCACGACCACCTGTACCTGGACCATCTCAATGATGAGTCTGAAACCCCGGCCGTGGCATTTCTCAGGCAGTTACCGGGCAGCTATGAAGCCCGCATTGAAGGCAAAAGCCTGTACATGGTGCACGCCCAGCCGCCCAATGAATGTCACGGTGGTATCAAGCTGCTCAACCAGGACGGCATTGTGCAGGACAACCGGGTAGTGCAGTGGAAACAGAAACTGCAGGGCTTTGATTATGACGTGCTGGTGGTCGGTCACACCCACCAGGTTTTCGCCGAGGTGATCAGTGATACCCTGGTGGTGAATCCCGGCAGCACCGTGTTCAATCACTGCTGTGCCATACTGCGCCTGCCGGAAATGACGGTTGAGAT
>JAJRTD010000169.1 GCA_024278435.1 Gammaproteobacteria bacterium
CGGTTATGACCGTTTTGATAATGTGATCACCAGTGTTGAATTCGAACGTTTAATGGACCCGTTTGGCCCGACCGGTGGCAAACTGGTTCGTCCTTCAGACGGTAAAGAAGCGAAAAACGTGGCATTTATTCAATGTGCCGGTTCCCGTGACCGCAACTACCTGAAACATTGTTCACGTATCTGCTGCATGGCATCGCTGAAACAGAGTACCTATGTCTCCGAGAAGTTCGGTGACGATGCCGACGTTTCCATCTACTACATCGATATCCGTGCCATCGACCGTTTCGATAATTTCTACCAGAAAGTCCAGGACGACAAGAACGTTACTTTCATCAAGTCAAAAGTTGCGAATATCGTTGAGAACAAGGAAAACAAGAACCCTGTTCTGAAAGGTGTCAACACCGAAGGCTATCACCGCTACGAAAACGAGCATGACCTGGTTGTGCTGGCGGTTGGTATGGAACCGAGTGTTGATAAGGACACATTCCCGATTGAAATTAAAGTAAATGACGAAGGCTTCATCGAACATGACGAAGTAAACGGTGGCGTATTCGCAGCGGGTTGTTCATCTGATGCGCTGGACGTTAACCGTGCAGTACAAAGTGCAACAGCTTCTGCATTAAGAGCCATCCAGGTCATTAATCGCGTAGCACAGGCGGAGGGCTAATAACATGGCTGATGAAATAAAAATTGGCGCTTATATCTGTAATGGTTGTGGTATCGGTGATCGTCTGGACTCCGGTCAGCTGGAAATGACAGCCACCCGTGACGGTAAAGCAGCAGTATGCAAACAACATGACTTTTTATGTTCTGATGAAGGTGTCAAGCTGATCCAGGACGACATCGATAATGAAGGTGTTAACCACGTTGTTATCGCAGCCTGTTCACGCCGGGCCAAGACCGAAGCATTCAGTTTTGACAATGTCACATTATCCCGTGCCAATCTGCGTGAAGGTGTTATCTGGGTACGTCCGGATACAGAAGACCAGCAGGAAACCACGCAGGAAATGGCAGACGATTACGTCCGCATGGCCTGTGCTGAATCCAAGTACATGAAAGTGCCTGCAGCCAGTGGCCAGCAGGGCGTCAATAAAAATATCCTGATCGCCGGTGGCGGTATCTCGGGTATGACAGCGGCACTGGAAGCATCAAAAGCCGGTTATCCCTGTACCATCGTTGAGAAAACAGGTGCGCTGGGCGGTGCCACAGCAAAACTGTATAAAAAGATTCCAACAAAATCACCCTATGCCGATCCGCAGGATACCGGTGTTGCAGAGCTGATTGCGGCGGTTGAGGCCGACAGCAATATTACGGTCTGCCTGAATTCCACCCTGACCAAAACGGCCGGTGCGCCAGGCCGTTTCGAAGCGGACATCAGCACAGAAAGCGGCAGTACGGAAACCAAATCATTCGGTGCCATTGTTCAGGCGTCCGGTTTTAAACCGTACGATGCGAATCAATTGACCGAGTTTTCCTACGGCAAGAGCCAGGATGTTATCACCCAGGCCGAGCTGGAAGAATTAGCGATTGCTGCTGACGGTGGCCCGATCAAGCGTCCATCTGACGGCAAGGAAGTGGAAAACGTGATGTTTATCCAGTGTGCCGGCCAGCGCAGTAAGAAAGAAGGTCACCTGGAGCACTGTTCCGGTTTCTGCTGCAGCGCCTCCATCAAGCAGGCGATGTACTTTAAGGACCAGAATCCGGATATTGATACCACCGTACTGTACACCGATCTGCGTACTCCGGGCGCCGGCGGCGAAAACTTCTATCGCAGCGGTCAGAAAAAAGGCATTATCTTTACCAAGGGCATTGCATCTGAAGTCGTACACAGCAAGAACCCGATCGTTAAATTCAAGGATCTGATCCTTGATGAAGACGTCGAAGATGAAGTTGACCTGGTGGTACTGGCAACCGGTATGGTCGCTAATGCAGGCCAGCCAACCCGTGCTGAACTGACCGATCAGGACAATGAAGATATAGCGTCAGAAAAGGCCGGTGAAGAAGTCGAGATTCGTGTTGATGTTGAATCAATCCTTAACCTTGACTACCGTCAGGGTAAAGATGTGCCTCACATGGCTAACGGTTTTGCTGATTCACACTTTATCTGTTTCCCGTATGAAACACAGCGTACCGGTATCTATACTGCCGGTCCTACCCGTCGCCCGATGGATACACAGCAGGCCATGGATGATGCCATGGGTGCCGCCATGAAAGCGATCTCAGAAGCTGAAAATGCCGGTCTGGGTAAGGCAGCGCATCCGCGTGTTGCCGACCTGAGCTTCCCCAGCTTCCGTGCAGAAGGTTGTACACAGTGTAAACGTTGTACCGTGGAATGCCCGTTCGGTGCCATCAATGAAACTGAAGACGGTTATCCCGAGTTTAATGAATCCCGCTGCCGTCGTTGCGGTACCTGTATGGGTGCCTGTCCGGTACGTGTTATCTCATTCGAAAACTACTCGATTGATACCGTGGGTCAACAGCTGAAAGCAGTTGATATTCCGGACGAGTTTGACGAAAAGCCACGCATCCTGGTACTTGCCTGTGAGAACGATGCTTATCCTGCACTGGATATGGCGGCACAGAACAGGCTGGAATACAGCGCTTTCACCCGTATCATCCCGGTTCGTTGTTTAGGTTCTGTGAGCCTGAGCTGGATTACCGACTCGATGAACAGCGGTTACGATGGCATTATCCTGATGGGTTGTCCGAGTGGTGATGACTACCAGTGTCACTTTGTCAAAGGTTCCGGAACTGCCCAGGAGCGTATGGGCAAGGTCGGCGATACCCTGGAGTCATTAAGCCTTGAAAAAGAACGTGTACAGACTTTTGAAATATCCATTACCGATATTCATAAAGTTCCGAAAATCATTAACGATATGGCTGAAACGATCGAGCAGATCGGTATGAGCCCATTCAAATTCTAGGAGTTGCCATGAGTGATTTAAATACAGGCATGGTTGAAAAATACCGTAACAACTTCCTCAAAGAAGTTGAATCCAACGTCGAAGAAGGCGACTGGGTGAAAATGTGCATGCAATGCGGCGTGTGTTCCGGCTCGTGCCCGTTAGGCCCGCACTGGGACCATCCGCCTCAGGAACTGTTCATGATGATTCGCGCCGGCAAGCGTGATGAAGTTC
>JAJRTD010000170.1 GCA_024278435.1 Gammaproteobacteria bacterium
CTCCGGTTTTCCACGTTGCTGCCTTGATAGCTGTAATACATTTTCAACAATGCCGTTGAGGCGTTTCACCTGGGTATTGATAATGTCCGTCAGTTTTTTGTCGGACTCGTCGGTGGTTTCGCCCAGCAACTGGCCGGCATGGTTTATTGCAGCAAGCGGGTTGCGGATCTCGTGGGCAATACTGGCTGTTAAGCGGCCAAGTGATGCCAGTTTTACCTGCTGAAAACGCTGGGTCAGCTGGGTGGCGTCTTCCAGGAACACCAGTGTGCGCCCCTGCTGATTGTCTTCTGTCGAATCATTTTGGTCGACATGGCTGAAACCGAGTTGCAGATCAGGCAGGCCCTGCGGCTGCTGAATAGGCTGGTGGTTCTGTACATTGTTATTATTCCAGTCGATAAAGCGGTTATATAACTCGATAGAAACGTCTTTGATATTGGTGCTCTGGTCTATTTTTATATTGCAGAATAATTCCAGGGCGGCATTGTTTGCCATTAGTATCAGTCCATCGTTTTTTATCACCATGATGCCGGTGCGCATGCTCCGGATAATGTGCTCGTTCATCTGCACAATGGCTTCCAGCTCCTGGCTGGTTTCCTCGGCACGTTTTTCTGATTCTTTAAGCCGTTTTGCTGTGTAGGTTGATAAAAAAGCCGATATAAAAATCAGTATGCCCAGTAGTCCGGCCTGGGTGAAAGCCGGAGAGTAATTTAGATAGGTGAGCTCTGAATAGATCTGCTCGGTGATCAGTGCCAGCGCGGAAATTGCGGCAAACAGGATGGTGATTCGCTTGGGCAGAAACAGGCTGGTCATGGAAATGCTGATAATCAGCAACATGCCCAGGCCGGTACGAACACCGCCGGTGGCATGCATTAATATCACGATACAAAAAATGTCGAACAGGGTATGAAAGATAACCTGTACTTCCAGCTCCGGTTTTCGGTAATAAATAGCGGTGGTGAAAAAAAGGCTGGCCGTTAAATAAACAACCGAAGCGGTAATGAATATATCAGGGTGAGTGAATTTGTCATTGAGCAGCTTCTGCAGCCAGCCGTTCAGATAAATGGTGATAAAAAAAAGCGCCAGTAAAGCACGGGAATAATTAAACAGCCGCAGGCGATACCATGTTTCAGGCGACCCCTGGCTTATGACGGGGACTGAACGGCTTGTTTTTCTGGCTGACACGGGTTTATAAGGCTTATCTGTTTGTTTTATTTGTGGAATCAAGTATAGCCGTAAATTTTTCAGAGTCGCCTTAAATCATTCATATAGATGACATGTTAAAATTGCTTTTTTAAATTAACTCTTTCTTTTATATGACTTCGTCAGAAACCGTTGGATCCATCAATCCGGCTTCCCCCGAGCCCGTGAAAATCGTTATGCAACAGCAGGCATTTCAGGTGGGGGACATAAAAAACAATGCCGATCGGATTATTGAGGCTGCCATTGCCGCCAGCGGGCAGGGTGCAGATCTGGTGGTGTTTCCCGAGCTGGCGCTGGTAGGTTATCCGCCGGAAGACCTGTTGCAGCGCAGCGGGTTTTTAAAGCAGGCAAAAAAAGAATGCCAGCGTATTCAGCAGGCCCTGAAAGAGCAGGCGGGCGGGACCGGGGTGATATTCGGCCTGCCGCTGGAGCATAACGACCGGCTTTATAATGCAGCGATTTATCTGCTGCAGGGTGAAATCAAGCAGACTTATTTTAAACGCTCGTTACCGAATTACTCGGTGTTTGATGAAGTGCGCTATTTTTCTGCCGGTGAAACCGGCGTCATTATCGATGTCCGGGGCCATAAAATCGGCCTGCTGATCTGTGAGGATGTCTGGCAGACGGAAATTGTTGAACAGGTGAAGCAGCATGGGGCGCAGGCGATCATGGTATTAAATGCCTCGCCCTTTCATCTGAGTAAGCACGAGGAGCGTATAAAAATTCTGCAGGATCATGCCCGGCGATTTGAGCTGCCGCTTATGTATCTGAACATGACCGGCGGCCAGGATGAGCTGGTTTTTGACGGAGATTCGCTGGTTGTTAACCGGCAGGGCGAACTGGTGGCGCGGGCCAGACTTTTCGAAGCCGATACGGTGGAAGTGATGTTTGATGGCCGCGATGTGGTTTCGCAGCATCCGCGAGCAGCTGAGTTGGGCAGTGAAGCCACTGTTTATAAGGCACTGGTCACCGGGGTGCGCGATTTTGTCCGCCAGAACGGTTTTAGCGGCGTGGTCATCGGCCTCTCCGGCGGCGTGGATTCGGCGCTGACCCTGGCCATTGCGGTTGATGCGCTGGGTGCGGAGAACGTGCAGGCAGTGATGATGCCATCGCGTTACACTGCCGATATCAGTCTGCAGGACGCACAGGCCGAAGCTGAAATACTGGGCGTGCAATACGATGTCGTGCCCATCGAGGATGTCTTCAACAGCTTTCTGCAAACCCTCAAACCCCTGTTTGGTGATGCACCGGCTGATACCACCGAAGAAAATATCCAGGCCCGTTGCCGGGGCGTGATATTGATGGCGGTTTCAAATAAAACCGGCCGCATGGTGCTAACCACCGGCAATAAAAGTGAAATGGCAGTGGGTTACGCCACCCTGTACGGTGATATGTGTGGTGGTTTTGCGCCGATAAAAGATGTCTGCAAGACGCTGGTTTATAAATTATGCCGTTACCGCAATAGTGTCTCGGCGGTTATTCCCGAGCGGGTATTGACTCGTCCGCCAACGGCAGAACTGCGCCATGACCAGTGTGACCAGGATTCGCTGCCCGACTATGATGTACTGGACCGTATTCTGGAACTGTCCGTCGAACAGGACAAACCGATTGATGAAATCGTTGCCCAGGGCATCGACCGCGAGGATGTTTTGCATGTGATTACGCTGGTGCAGCGCAATGAGCACAAACGCCGGCAGTCAGCGCCGGGTATCCGCATTACCCGCCGCGCCTTCGGCCGCGACCGGCGTTATCCGATTACTTCGGGCTATCGGCGGACGTAGGGTATGTTGTTTACCACAGAGGCACGGAGGACACGGAGTTGTAATTTGTTAAGGATGCTCTGAATAAGTGTCATTCAGAGCGCAGCGAAGAATCTTATGCCCGTAAGTA
>JAJRTD010000171.1 GCA_024278435.1 Gammaproteobacteria bacterium
GCTGGTTATTACCGCCATGGCCAGTCTGATCATAGGAATGGGCTTGCCGACGACCGCCACCTACATTGTCATGGCCGCGTTGACCGCACCCGCTATCGTTACCATCGGCGGCATGCAGGGGTTTGTGGTCCCGCTGATGGCAGCCCATCTCTTCTGCTTTTATTTCGGCATCCTGGCTGACGACACGCCGCCGGTCGGCCTGGCTGCGTATGCAGCAGCAGCTATTGCCAAATCGCCGCCCATTGCCACCGGCCTGCAGGGGTTCATGTACGACATCAGAACAGCCATCCTGCCGTTCATGTTTATCTTTAATACCTAACTTATCCTTGATGGGATCTACTCGTGGAGCCAGGGGATTTTGATTTTTATCATGGCCTGCATTGGAAATTTTGCCTTTGCCTCCGCAACCCAGGGCTGGTTTGTGGCCAGAAATAAGATCTGGGAAATTCCATTCTTTTTGGTCGTTACCTTTATCCTGATGCAACCCCAGCGTATTGCGCAGTGGATGGGGCTCCCGCATGACCAGCGCTATTGGACTTATCTTATCGGGCTTGCACTGTTTGGTCTTCTCTTCTTCACCCAGAGGATGCGGGGCCCGGAAGCCAGGCAGCCGGTTAATTCTCCATATATGCAGGTGTAAACAATGAAAAAGATAGAAAAAATACTGGTGCCGCTTGCATTTTCTCCATATTCGGAGGGAATTGTTCAATATGCGGTCATGCTGGCCAAGTCGCTGAACGTTCAACAGTTGATTTTTGTAAGTGTCATCAATCAGCGTGATGTTGATGCCGTAGAAACCATCACCTCGTTCGGCTATGAAGTCGACGGGGATCATTACGTACAGGAAATTGAAAAAATGCGTGTTGCCGCACTTGATGAAATGCTCAACAATATCGATTTTCCCAGAGAACAGATGAAACTGATTATAACCGTCGGCAAGCCTGCGGAGAAATTGCTTCAGCATGCTGTACGGGAAAATGCGGATATGATTGTAATGGGTGTGAAGGCCAAAACCGAGATTGTGCATGCATTCACCGGTTCAGTCGCCGAAAAGCTGTTCAGGCGCTCACCAATTACGATCGTGTCCTACCGGGAGGAATCAATTGCCGATAAACTGCGTAAACGCATCAACAGCTGATCACACCCTGCTTTTCGACTCAGGAAATGTATTCGAAAATCGTCCATAAAATGACGATGGTGCAGGCTATTTTCATGATTGGTTGTGACTGAGAGCTGAAAACTTGGTCCAGCCATGCTGGTTTATCCAAAAGTAGCCCACAATGTTTTATTCTTTCAGGATATTTTCATGTTTGGTTGTAGCTCTGATCTGAAAATTTGGTCCAGCCATGCTGGTTTATAAAAAAAATATTCTGGCGTGCGGCACTTTTCGGCATTATTTATGTTTGTAAAGATGCCTTAAATAATGAGGGTGGAGATATCTACGTTTCAGGCAAAGAATAATTGTCAATACCGACAGGTGGAAGCGCCATGAAAAAATATACCAGCACCACTATAGCACTCTTTTTTTTGATTCTGCTGACGGGATGGCCACTTTTACTTAGTACTCCGGCCTATTCCACCTCCTATTATGTCGACAACATCCAGGGTGATGATGCAAACACTGGAGACAGACGCAATCCCTGGAAGACCATAGCCAAAGTAAACAATACGCAGTTTTTCCCCGGTGATAAAATTTTATTTGCAAAAGGTCGGACCTGGAACGAAACACTGGTCATATCTTCATCGGGAATTGAAGGAAAATATTTAGAATTCAGCTCCTATGGTATTGGCAGCTTGCCGGTTATTGATGGTTCCGATCCCCTGACCGGAACATGGCGTCCGGAAGGTGTCCATGTCTATTCCATCGACAATCCAGGTACACCCGGTGTCCTTTTTATAATAGTACCCCGCTCCATGCCGTGATGAGTGTCACCCTTGATCCGACCACGAACCCCATCCCTGCTCCGGGGGCGATTCTGATTCAAAACGAAAACGGTCATTACAATAACCTCTGGGTGGTCGGTGTTGACGAACCCTCCAAAACCATGACCGCAATCACGAACTCCTCAGCCT
Organism: Gammaproteobacteria bacterium; assembly: GCA_024278435.1. Taxonomy (GTDB): domain Bacteria; phylum Pseudomonadota; class Gammaproteobacteria; order SZUA-229; family SZUA-229. The sequence goes on from JAJRTD010000171.1 coordinate 2,074, forward strand.
GGGATACCCGGAGGCGGATTATTGTGCGGCAGATCAATCCGGAAACTGGAAAAGAAGAAACCTGGCCGAAAATTCCACCACCCATAGATCTTAGCCCGAAAATGGTCAGTTTGCAGGAAGACGGCCAGTGGTTCCCGGACAACGGCAGGATTTATCTCTACAGCCGTCAAGACCCGAATACCGTTACCCTTCGGGTCGGCAGCCGATCGTTCGGCATCAACACCAACCACCAGAATTATCTGTATATAAGAAATATTGCAATATTCGGTGCCAATTCCGCCGGCGTACACATGACCGGAACGAAGTATTCCAAGATCCGAAGATTGAATATATGGGGAACCGGTGCCCTGGTCTATCGAAGCGCTATTATCCTCAAAGATTCAAGCTACAATACCCTCAGTCATAACCTTCTTGAAAATAATCTCGGAGTCGGTATTGCCGTCTATGGTTCTGCCGGTGTCTCGGATTATAATACCATCAGCAATAACACCATCAATGACAGCGGTTCATCAGGCATCGTTGTCGGCGGAGAAACGCCGGCCCAGGTTGAATATAACGTTGTGAAGGATAATACAATCTCCAGGTCCAACCAGTTGGCTTACGATTCAGGTGGTATTTATGTGTATTTCAGCGGTGAAGGGAATGTGATCAAAAGAAATACCATTCAAGATGGAGGCACGGATGAACTCAAGAGCGCCGGCATTATGCTCGATATTGATGCCGGTCCTGTTCGAATCGAACGTAATACAATCCGAAACAACTCCCATGGCGGCATTGTTCTTACCGAAAGTAACCATATCATCCGTCAGAACACCCTGCAATACAACAGCAGGCCGCAGTTCAAAACCGCAGAAATTGTCTTTTTCCCGGTCAATGAGGATGTGGCTGATATTGAGGTGCGGCACAATGATTTTACGGCTGCTCCGGGACGATCGTTTTTCAGGGTCTCAACCGGCTCCACCATCGGCCACAATATTGATAAAAACGACTATGTGGGCGGAGGGGACACCCCCTTTTACTGGGCGGGCCGGGAGATGAGCTTTGCAGAGTGGCAGCAGGACACCCTCAATGATCTGAACTCGACCTATCAGCAGTGATTTAATGCTGCGCTCCAGGGACAATCAAGTTTTTTTCTCCTTTTTTTTTTCCGCAAGCGCTTGACAGGGGCACGCACATTCTATTACAATACCTATACATTTGATACTTTTTGTATACTTTTGGAGAGTGCGGCCATGGCTCCGGCACCACTGACGGAAAAACAGAAAAAATTCTTCACCTATCTCACAAACACAATTGCCGATAACGGTTATACGCCGAGCCTCAGACAGGCTGCCGCCGAGCTTGGCATCAGCCATACCGCTGTGGCCTCCCTGCTGCACACCCTGGAGCAGA
>JAJRTD010000172.1 GCA_024278435.1 Gammaproteobacteria bacterium
CCTCGATACTTTTAGGCAGGTTAAGGTGCGCCACGAAGCGCACATCGGGCTTATCAATGCCCATGCCAAAGGCAATGGTGGCAACGATAATCACGCCGTCCTCCTTGAGAAAACGCTGCTGATGTTTTTCCCGGACGCTGGTCGGCAGGCCGGCATGGTATGGCAGCGCGGTAAAGCCTTTCTGTGTTAGCCAGGTGGCAGTGCTCTCAACTTTTTTTCGAGACAAACAGTAGACAATACCGGCATCATGCTCGTGTTCATTCTGAATGAACCGTAACAGGGCGCTGCGTGCATTGCTTTGCGACTCGCTGATACGATAGCAGATATTGGGCCGGTCAAAACTGGAAAGAAACAGCCGCGCCTGTTCCAGCTGCAGGCGTTTGCGGATTTCTGTCCGCGTGGTTTCGTCTGCGGTTGCCGTCAGGGCAATTCTCGGTATCTCGGGGAACTGCTGATGTAACAGTGAAAGCTGGATATAATCCGGACGGAAGTCATGGCCCCACTGCGATACACAATGGGCCTCATCAATGGCAAACAGCGAGATTTCACTCTGCCTCAATAAATCAAGAAATCCGCCGCTGGTCAGGCGTTCCGGGGCAACATATAACATGTCCAGCCGGCCATTGATTAAATCACTTTCAGTCTGCCGGCTGCTTTGAGCATCCAGTGTTGAGTTCAGATAGGCGGCATTTATACCAAGCTGCCGCAGAGCTGCCACCTGGTCATGCATCAGCGCAATCAGGGGTGAAATAATAATACCGGTGCCCTTTCTAACCAGTGCGGGTATCTGGTAGCACAGTGATTTACCGCCGCCGGTAGGCATCAGCACCACGGCATCATCGCCGTTGATCAGAGTATGGATAATATCGCCCTGCTGCAGGCGGAATTCAGAATAACCGAAGGTATCCTGAAGGTATTTGAGCGCAGCATCATCCATGTCTGTTACTCCTGTCAGGTAAGATTATTAAAATTTTACCTGCAAAAGACGACAAAGGAAAACGCAAGGAAATGCTTTATAGATAACGTGATCATCAGCACTTCCCTGTGCCGCAGTGATCAGCTGTGAACAGCCGGTTGCCGGATCAGCTACAGCCTTTTGGTCGTGGCAAGCCGGCAATCTTATTTGCACACTTGATTAAACCGGTCGGGAATAATGAATAGATGTACTTCTGATCGGAACGGTCTTTACCGTATTTCTTTTTCATGATTTTTGAGAATGCACGTGGTTCACAGACGCTTCCATTATCATGGAAGTAGTCACGTGCTTCTTTGATGATGTCCCAGTGCTCCTGAGTCAGTTCATCGATTTTTTCGTTTTTTGCGATCTCGACGGCGAGCTCTTCGCTCCATTCGTCGAGATTTTCTAACCAGCCAGCTTCGCTGAGCTGGATAATTTTGCCATTAACTTCTGCTTGCATTGAGATAACCCTGTAATAACCTAGTAAAATGATCAGGTATTCTAACTAAAAACGCGGCAATTATAAACACCATGTTTTATAAGGATTAGATCGGACGCTATCCATTTGATTATATTGGTATTATTTTTTAACGCAGAAGCTGATGTTCGACCTCATCACGTTTATTCCGGCCTTCAAGCAGCTCAATCAGGGTCAAAGCAAAGTCCATTGCGGTACCCGGACCACGGGAGGTAATGACATTGCCGTCGATTTCAATTGCACTACTGGAGATGGTGATCTGGTCATTGCCCAGTGCCTGCAATACGCCGGGATAAGCGGTTGCGGTTTTGCCATCGAGCAGGCCGGCGGCGGCCAGTGCTTTGGGCGCGGCGCAGATGGCCGCGACATAGCGCTGTTGCCGGGCCTGGTTTTTCAGCAGTTGCTGCAGGGTTGTATTGTCGCGCAGAAAATCGGCGCCGGGCAGACCGCCGGGCAGGACGATAAGATCAAAATCCGTCGTTTCAAGTCGCTCGATACTGCTGTCAGGAATGATGGTCAGGCCACGGGAGGCAGTGACCGGCTGGTCATCCAGCCCACAGGTTGTTACCCTGATGCCTGCCCGCACCAGTAAATCGGTAATGGTAACGGCCTCCAGCTCTTCACAGCCCTGCGCAAGTGGAACCAGTACATGTGACATGTTTTTTGCCTCGCTGTTGCGTTATTCTGTCCGCAGTATGAATCAGTTCTGAAACCGGTATCAGGGTAATACCCTGTTGCTGAAATTCATGTAAATGGGCTTTTAAAAATTGTATCGTTTTAGGGTGCGGGTGTGCAATAGCCAGGGCGTAGCCCCGTTGCTGTATTTTCTGTATAAAACGGTCAAACTGCTGGCGCAGCGTGGTTTCGTCGAAATCAGGATCAAGAAAAAAATCACGACTCAGGTTGGGAATATTGTACTCACCGGCGATTTTTCCGGCAATGGACCTGGCGGTGGTCTTGCTGTCAACAAAATACAGGCCACCATGGCCGGACAGTTCATCCATCAGCCAGCTCATATGGCCGGGATGGCGGGTTAACAGGCTGCCCATATGATTGTTAATACCGCGAACATAAGGTACAGAATCTAAATTAGACTGCAGCTGGGAAATAAACGCCTTTTTTGTCATGTGCAGATGCAGGGTGCCCGGTGAGGACTTGTGGTGTTCTACCGACTGCATGGGCATATGCAGCATAACCTCTTTCTGGTTTTTTACCGCAAGCCGGGCAATATCTTTTGCATAACTTGTGTTCGGGAGAATGGCCAGGGTCAGAGCGCCGGGCAGGCTGGCAATATCGTGGCCGTGCTCATAGCTGTTGCCCAGGTCATCAATAATGATGCTGGCAAATAGTTGTTGTGCCTGGGCAGGGATATTGTTTAGCGCCAGCAGCAGGATAAGAAAACGCAGGGAGTTGCCGGCTAGTCTTGCAGCGCTTATTTTTCCGGGCATGGCATCAAAACATAAAATGCACTGACCTCCCTGTCAGTGTATTTTTCAGAAGTGATTTATGAGCGGCCCAGAATATTCAGGCTTTTTAGTACGATCAGGGCTTCAAATAACTGGAAGTCATCGGAAGCCTTCAGGTGTGGCTGTTTTTCCTCTTTCTTCTTGGCTTCTTCTTCGGCTTTCTGTATGGCCTGCTGTGATTTAGTCGGATTACTGATAATGCCGTTTAAATCCGATTCCTTGATGTGCATGGATGGGTCATCTTTGCTGTCAGATATATTGTAGCGTTCAAGAAGGATGTCAGGGGTAATGCCCTCGCCCTGAATAGAACGGCCTTTTGGCGTGAAATAACGTGCAGTCGTGATTTTCACTGCGCCGCCACTGCGCAACTCCTGAATGGTCTGCACAGAGCCCTTGCCGAATGACTTGGTGCCCATGATGACCGCACGGTTGTGGTCCTGCAGGGCGCCGGCAACAATTTCAGATGCCGATGCCGAGCCGCCGTTGATCAATACTACAACCGGTGCACCGTTCATGATGTCGCCGGGTTTGGCGTTAAATTCAAAGTCAGAGTTCTTGATGCGGCCATCAGTGTAGACCAGCTTGCCCTTGTTAATAAAGGCATCGGAAACATCCGCGGCAGCATTGAGAACACCGCCGGGGTTGTTGCGTAAATCAAGCACCAGGCCTTTCAGCTCGTCCTTGTTTTCCTTTTTGAGCTTGCTCAGTTCATTCACCAGGTCGCGTGCTGTTTTTGACTGGAAGTTACTGATACGAATATAGCCATAGCCCGGTTCCAGAATGCGGCTTTTAACACTTTTAACCGAAATAATGTCACGGGTAACGGTAAAGGTCAGCGGCTTGTCTGCGCCTTCGCGTATCACGGTCAGCTTTATATCGGTGCCCGGGTCGCCGCGCATGATTTTAACCGCATCGTTCAGAGTCATGCCTTTAACGGATTTTCCGTCAAGGCTGATAATCAGGTCACCTGCCTGCAGGCCGGCACGAAAGGCCGGGGTGTCGTCGATGGGTGAAATGACTTTGGCAAAGCCGTCTTCCATGCCGACCTGTATGCCCAGTCCGCCGAATTTGCCGGTGGTACCGATTTTCAGTTCTTTATATTCGTCCGGGTTTAGATAGGTGGAGTGTGGATCAAGCCCGGAGAGCATGCCGCGAATGGCGTTCTCCAGCAGGGTTTTGTCGTCAACCTCTTCCACATAGTCGGTTTTGATGCGAGCGAAAATGTCAGAAAAGTTGCGTAATTCATTCAGTGGCAGACCGGACGATGTTTCCGTTTTTTTCTCAGCCAGCACGCTACTGGTTAATGAAACAGAAATGCCAACAAAAATACCAAAGACCAGAACCAGAACGGTCTTATATTGCTTACTCATAGATAACTCCGGTAAAAACCACTTGAATATATAAAGATCTGATTTGCGATAAATGCAGAATAAATTGAAATAATGGGTAGATGATAGTTGTTAGAGCGCATTAACGCCAGCATGTTCCATAATATTCTTATAAAGCAGGGTTGTTGCTGGCGTGCCTGGCTGAGGATGAGCACCATGTTGCCGGATTCACCGGTTTGCCGCGGGAGCGGATTTCAAAATAAACACCGCTTTGCGGCTGGCCGCCACTGTCACCGGCAGTGGCAATGACTTCACCCGCCAGCACCCAGTCACCGGTCTGCTTGAACAGGGATTCGTTATGGCCATACAGGCTCATGTAACCGTCACCGTGATCAACAATGATAATAAAGCCAAACCCCTGCAGCCAGTCGGAAAACACAACCCGGCCATGGCTGACCACCCGTACCGGCGTACCGGTTTGCGCCTTGATTAAAACCCCGTTCCATTTCAGGTCACCGAAGTTTTTGGCCTGGCCGTATTTGCCCAGGAAACGGCCTTTAACCGGCCACGGCAGTTTGCCTTTCTGGGAGGCGAAGGGCTGGCTTTCCGAGGGGCCGGTCGGAATGTCGGCCAGCAGCTCGCCCAGTGATTTGAGCAGGTTTTCAATGCGGCTCCGGCTGGTTTCCAGGCTGCTCAGGGTGTTTTCCTGGTTCTCGATCTTGCGGCTTAATTCGGCCAGCAGTTTCCTGCGCTGCAGGCGCTGGCGCTGGCGCTTGCGTTTCTCTTCTTTTTGCGCCTGTAACAGGCGGTTTTGAGTCGCCAGTGTCTGTTTGAGCTCGTCTTCGGCCTGTCTTTTGCGTTCAGCGGTTTCCAGGAACAGGGCAATTTGCTGCTGCCGAGCCCGGTTCAGGTAGTTGAAATACTGCTGGGTACGTCCGGTTTGTGCCGGATCCTGTTGATTCAACAGCATTTTAAGATTCTGCTGATGGCCCATGCTGTAGGCGGTACGTATTTGTTCCGATAAAATATCGCGCTGCGCGCCAAGCTGGCGCTCGAGTTGCTTTAATTCGGCCTGCAGGTTCTTTTTCTGCCGGCGAATCTTATAGACATCTTTTTCCAACGCCTTGAGTTTTATCGCATTTTTGCTGATCTGTACTTCCAGGGATTTAAGCTCGGTAAGTACATGGCTGCGCTGTTTTTTACTGCCCTTGAGGTGCTGTTGCACCTTGGCAATGCTTTTTTGCAGCTTTTCCAGTTTGCTCTGGTAATGCGACATATCTTCCTTTTTTGACGCATAAATGCTGCTGGCGCCTAAAAGCAGGCATAAAATCAAAACTATGGAAAAAGCAGTACGCCATGCGGGCTGTGTAGAAGACATATGGACGTTAACTATGCATTATTTTCCGGTGTGGATTAAGAACAGAGTAAAAATATTTACTCAAATTTAAAGATTTAGCTATTTCAATTCAAAAAAAAGTGTATTAATGTATGCTTTATTAATTATATTATTAAGCAGCCGTTGAGCACGGGCTTCCTGGCTGCTCTTTTTGTTTCGAGGCAACATCATCATGGCAGTAATCCCCAATGACCCAGATTTAATGACGCGGGAAGAAGACATCAGTCGCGCATCACGTTCGTTAAAAGCAATGTCACACCCTTTGCGTTTAAAAATTCTCTGTACTTTAGGAGATCAGGAAGTAAGTGTACAGGATATCGTTGATGCCGTGGGTACTTCACAGAGTAATATCTCGCAGCACCTGGCCATCCTGCGCGACAAGGGCATTCTGGCTTCCAGAAAGGACGCCAATAAAGTGTTTTATCGAGTTGGTGATACCCGCACATTGCGTTTAATCGGCATGATGCAGGACGTGTTCTGCTCGGCTGGTCGTTAAGGTCTCTATCGCTACAAATCCCGCCTGAACGTTGATGGTCGCTCCCTGCTCCGGGTTCTGGACATCTTGCCGGGCCTTTATCTTATAATTACCCTTTATTTATTACGCATGGTCAGGTTTTGATTGTTATGCAGCAACTTACGGAATTTTTCTTAAATAATCTCATGTTATTTGCCGCCCTGGCGGTGGTACTGGCTTTACTGATTAAAACCGAGCTGGATAACCTGGCAAATAAGGGTCACCTGGTGTCGCCTGCCATGGCAATCCGGTTGATGAATAACCATGAGGACATGCTGGTGCTTGACCTTAGGGTGGCGGCAGAATATAAAAAAGGACACATTAAAGGCGCAAAAAGTGTGCCCTTAAATGAATTTGCCGGCAGTGTTGAAAAATTTTCCGCTCACCGCGACAAGCCGGTGCTGATCTATTGTAATTCGGGTAATACAGCGACCCGCGCGGTAAAACTGCTGAAAAAGGCCGGATTTGAAAAAATTAACAATCTTGAAGGCGGTATTGCTGCATGGAAAGAAGCCAGCATGCCTTTAACCAAAAAGTAGTCACAAGCTAATTCTTATTTTATTGATTTCAGGAAACCATTATGAGTGAAGAAAATCAGCAGTTTACGATACAGAAAATTTATTTGAAAGACGTCTCTTTTGAATCACCCAACTCGCCCCAGGCCTTTACCGAAAAAGAATGGCAGCCGCAGATTAATGTGCAGATCAATACCAGTAACCAGTCGATCGGCCAGGATACCTACGAGGTGATTCTGGAGATTACGGTAACCGCAAAACACGAAGAAAAAACTGCTTTTCTTGCCGAGATCAAACAGGCCGGCATTTTTACCATGTCCGGTTTTTCACAGGACAACCTGGGTGGCATGATCGGTGCGTTCTGCCCGGAAACCCTGTTCCCGTACGCCAGGGAAGCAGTTTCCGAGCTGGTTTCAAAAGGCGGCTTCCCGCAGCTGCTGCTGGCGCCGGTGAATTTTAATGCACTGTATACCCAGCAGGTGCAACAGGCGGCTGAACAGGCCGCAGCGCAATCCGAGCAGGATACCTCGCACTAGCGGCTGGCAGCAGTGACCGCCGATATTCATCCGCGCCCTGTTGCGGCTCCTATTGCGGTACTGGGTGCCGGTTCCTGGGGGACGGCACTGGCAATCCACCTTGCCCGGGCCGGTCACGAGGTGTTGTTATGGGGGAACGAGCCGGAGCATATCGAGCTGCTGGCCCGGCACCGGCAGAACCGGCAGTTTTTGCCGGATGTCGATTTCCCGGCATCACTGCAGCTAACGGCCAGCCTTGAACAGGCGCTGGCTTCGCCATCATGGATTCTGCTGGCGATTCCCAGCCATGCCTATCGCCCGTTTTTAAAGGCCAATAAACAGCTGTTTTCCGGAGAAGTCGGCGTGGCCTGGGCCAGCAAGGGGCTGGAACAGGGAAGCGGTAAATTACTGCACCAGGTGATAGCCGAGGAGTTGCCGCAATGCCGGGAAACGGCCGTTATGTCGGGCCCTACTTTCGCTAAAGAAGTCGCTATCAACCTGCCAACCGCCCTTACCGTGGCATCCACCTCAGAAGCATTCTCTAAACAGATCAGTGATGACCTGCACAGCGGCCGTTTTCGCGTGTATTTAAGCCGGGACCTGACCGGTGTCGAGCTCGGCGGCGCGGTAAAAAATGTCCTGGCCATTGCTGCCGGGGCGGCTGACGGACTGGGCTTTGGCGCCAATACCCGGGCTGCGCTTATTACCCGCGGGCTGGCAGAAATGATGCGCCTGGGTGAGGCCATGGGCGGGCGCCGCGAAACCTTTATGGGGCTGGCCGGCATGGGTGACCTGATCCTGACCTGTACCGATGACCAGTCGCGCAACCGGCGTACCGGGCTGTTAATGGCCCTGGGCAAAACCCTGGATCAGGTGCATGAAGAAATCGGCCAGGCCATTGAAGGCATTAAAACAGCGAAAGAAGTGGTGAGCCTGGCGCGGCAGTACGATGTTGAAGTGCCTATCTGTGAACAGGTTTACCGTGTTATTTACCAGGGCTGCGCCATCGAAGAAGCAGTGCACACCCTGCTCAGCCGTAAGTCCTCACAGGAGACGGTATAGCCGGGTCCTGTTATTTAAACCCGTTAAACTGGTTTTGCCGCAGTGCTTCGTATGTGACGATGGCTACCGTGTTTGACAGGTTCAGGCTGCGACTGTGCGCCAGCATGGGCAGACGCAGCCGGTTTTCCGCTTGCAGGGTATTCAGATAGTCTTGCGGCAGGCCCCGGGTCTCCGGGCCGAATACCAGGTAATCCCCGGCTTTAAAAGTGGCCCGGTGATAGTCGTGCTGTCCCCTGGTAGTTAACGCATAGACAGCCTGTTCCGGCTGCAGCTCGGCAATGGATGAATAGGTTTTAATGTCTGCCCACTCATGATAATCAAGACCGGCCCGGCGCAGCTGCTTATCCTCCAGCTCAAACCCCAGGGGTTCGATTAAATGCAGCCGGCAACCGGTATTGGCGCACAGGCGAATAATATTGCCGGTATTCGGCGGAATTTCCGGCTGGTAAAGCACAATATTGAACATAAAGCCTATTTAAGCATGCCCCCGTGTTATTGCTGCGTAAAATTTACACTAAAACAGATTTTTTACCCGGCGGGGTAAAACTTGGCCGCATTTCTGCTATATATAAAGAATAATAAAAGCATCAATTGATTTGTGGGGGAATCGATGCCAGAACAAGGGCTACAAAACAAGCCGGCCAGGCTGCTACTGGTCGATGATGATCCGCTGATACTCGAGGGATTGGGCTTTATGCTGCGCAAGCAGTTTGACCTGATCGCTGCCGAGACCCGCCAGCAGGCAATAGAAAAGGTGAACCAGGCAGAGGGACTGCCCAGCCTGGCGCTGATTGACCTTGGGCTGCCGCCCTACCCGCATAAGCCGGATGAAGGTTTCGCGCTGATCCGGGAGCTGTTGTCGCTGGAACCGAACATGAAAGTGCTGGTGCTATCCGGTCAGGACAATGATGTAAATATACAACATGCCCTGACCATTGGCGCGGTTGATTTTATCGCCAAACCCGCCGAGCCGGATTTGCTGCTGGCACGTTTGCAGCATCACCAGCGTTTGCATGAAATTGACCAGCAGCGCGATAAGGAAAAAACTGTTTCACTGATTGGTGACAGCCTGGCCATGCAGGTGGTCAATAACCAGATATCGCAGTTCGCCGACTCGCCTTTCCCGGTTCTGATCGAAGGCGCTTCCGGCACCGGTAAAGAGCTGGTGGCGCGTGCCCTGCACGAAAGCAGTTCGCGCAGTCAGGAGCCCTATCTGGCTATAAACTGTGCGGCGATTGCGCCGGACCTGCTGGAGGCCCAGCTTTTCGGCCATGCCAAGGGAGCGTTTACCGGTGCTGCCAGTGATCATAAAGGCTTTTTTATGGAAGTCGGCAAAGGCACCCTGCTGCTTGATGAAATTGGTGAGCTGCCAATGTCGTTACAGGGTAAGTTGCTGCGGGTGCTGGAAAGCGGTGAGTTCTATCGTATCGGTGAAACCAGGGAGCTGCAATCCCAGGCTAGAATCATTGCCGCAACCAACAAGAATCTAAGTGAAGAAGTAAAGAACGAAAACTTCAGGGCAGACCTGTATCACCGCCTGAGTATTTTGAATATTCAGTTACCGGCGCTGAACCTGAGAGGTGATGATGTTTTCCTGCTGCTGAATACCTTTATCGAGGTTTACGCCGATACCGTGCCCCCGTTTGTACTGGATGATGGTGCCAGGGAACTGTGGCAGCAGTATGATTACCCTGGTAATGTGCGTGAATTAAGAAACATCGTTATCCGCCTGGGCACCAAGTACCCCGGGCAAAGCGTCAACAGGGATCAGTTATGTGCGGAAATGGAAACCCAGTTATCTTCAACAGCGCTGGCCGATAATGCCACCACGGTAAGCGATGAAATGATAGCAGAAAAAATTCAGGCCAAAGAATTTGACCTGGATGCGCTGTTAAGTGAAATAGAAAGCCGCAGTATCCGTATTGCGCTGGAAATGAATGACAACAATGTCAGTAAAGCAGCCAAGGCGCTGAAGATTAACCGGACAACACTATACAGCCGGGTGCAGAAGCTGGGCAAACACTGATTGGACATGTATTAATGTACCAGCAGCATTTCGGTTTAAACCGCCCGCCGTTCAAGATTACACCGGATACCAGCTTATTCTTTGAAGGGAATAAGCGCGGCGCCGCACTGGACGCGCTGGCTTATGCCATTAAAAGTGGCGAAGGCATTATCAAGGTCGTGGGTGAAGTCGGTAGCGGTAAAACCATGCTGTGCCGCATGCTTGAAGTCCGCCTGTCCGATGAAATTGATGTGGTTTACATCGCCAACCCTAGCCTGTCGCCGGATAACATTCTCCATGTTATAGCCCATGAACTGCAGCTGGATGTAAATAACGAGATGAGCAAGGTCGACGTTATGCAGCGTATACAGGCCCATCTGTTAACCAAGCATGCAGCCAACCGGCAGGTGGTACTGTTTGTTGAAGAAGCCCAGAGCATGCCGATTGATACCCTGGAAGAAATCCGCCTGTTGAGCAACCTTGAAACCGATGAAAACAAGCTGTTGCAGATGGTGTTGTTCGGCCAGCCGGAACTGGATGAAAAACTGTCATTGCCGAACATTCGCCAGTTAAAGGAGCGCATTACCCACAGCTTCTACCTGGCCCCCTTTCCGCCCGAGGATACCCTGCAGTACCTCAACTTCCGCTTGCGCGCAGTCGGTTATAAAGGGCCGGACATTTTTAATAAAAAAACAGCCAATGTGGTAAAAAAATATTCGGCTGGCTTGACGCGGCGGATCAATATTATTGCGGACAAGGCCCTGATGGCTGCGTTCTCCGAAGGCAGCCATACGCTGACGCCTGAACATGTAAAAACCGCCGCCCGGGATAGTGAGTTTAAAAACCCGACCGATAGCAAAAAAATAGCAATGATCGCAGCTGCAGTCGTATTGTTTGCCGCTGCCCTGGTCGCCGGGTTCTATATGGGCAAGCAAAACCTGGTGCAACCGCCTGCCAGCCCGGTTAGCCAGCCGCAGCCACTTGCGCCGGTTACCGAACAGAAGGCCACGGTGGCCCCGGCCCCTGTGCAGAATGTCATATCCGACCTGCTCACGAACCGCATTGAACAAACCCGGCGCTGGCTTGCACAGGCCGATGACCACCATTACAGCATCCAGCTGTTTATGGCTCGCACCAGTGATGCGGACAAAGTCGAAGCTTTCCTGAAAGATGTGCCTGAAATGCTTGATTTAACAAAGATTTACATCTATGAAACAGTAATAAACGGTCGTGCCTGGTATAGCGTTTTATATAACGATTTTGCTACGCAGGATAAGGCTATCAGAATGCTTGATCAACTGCCTGCTTCACTCAAGGCAAGTGACCCGTATTTGCGCCGCATCAGCGCACTGAAAAAAGATAGCGCACGCAATATTTAGCAACGAAACATTTTTCGTGATGCAGTTGTTTAATCAACTGGTTTACCAATGATAATAAAAGATATAAAAAATAGAATTCTACAAAGCGGCAGCATAACGGCGCTAGCCCTGCTGGTGGTCGCCTGCGGGGCAACAAACCCACCGCTGCCTTCCG
>JAJRTD010000173.1 GCA_024278435.1 Gammaproteobacteria bacterium
CATAACACATTGATTTATTGCGTTAATTCAATTAAAATTTGCCAACTTGCATGCCATTATGACAGCCCAGGGAGGCATTAATGCCATATACCAACCGTATCCCGATCAACCTGCAAAGCATTATTGATGCATCGGAAAACAGCTTTGTTGTCATTGATAAAGATTACAATGTCATCGCTGCCAACAAGGCTTACTGCGATGCTTATGGCACGACCAGCGAAGAGATTACCGGGCACAAATGCCACAAAATTTCCCATCACTCCGATGTTCCCTGTCACCTGAACGGTGAAGACTGCCCGCACAAAAAGGTTTTTGAAACCGGGGCACCGCACCAGGTCCTGCATATTCACTATGACCATAACAGTGAAGAAGAGCATGTCCGTATCAAGGGATCGCCGTTGCACGGAACAGATGGCGAACTTTATCTCGGCGAAGCTATTTTCCCTGTCGCCAAGCCCGATGACCTGGACTGCCACCAGCAGCGCATGCTGGGCACCTCACCCGCCTTTCTGGCCTGTATTGAAGAGATGTCCGGTGCCGCCACTTCCGACGTACCGATTCTACTGAACGGTGAAAGCGGCGTAGGCAAGGAACTGGCAGCAAAATTCATTCATAACAAGTCCGATCGGCGGGCACATGCTTTTGTCTCTATAGACTGCGCTGCAATCTCGGAGGGTATCTTTGAAAGCGAATTATTCGGTCATGAACGCGGTGCTTTTACCGGCTGTGTAGGCCGGCGACATGGCCTGATCGAGTCCGCTGAAAACGGCACCCTGTTCCTCGATGAAATCGGTGAAGTCCCGCTGGCACTCCAGGGACGACTGTTACGGGCGCTGGAAACCGGCTACTATCGCCCTCTTGGCGGACGCGAAGACATACATTCAAATGTCCGCATTATCTGCGCCACGCATAACAATCTTCGCCAGATGGTTGAACAGGGCACCTTCCGCGCCGACCTGTATTACCGGATTGCAGCCATCTCCATTACCATCCCGCCATTACGCGAACGACGCAGTGATATCACGCCACTGGTCAAGGCCATACTGGAGAAGAACAAAAGAAACAACGGCAGCGTGGCACGAATTTCCGATGAAGCACTGCAAGCACTGCAGGTTTATGATTATCCTGGCAACATCCGCGAACTGCGCAACATTCTGCAGAAAGCGATAGCACTGTCGAACGATGGTTTAATCACCCCCAACCTGCTGCAGCTGAATAATTTTGCCAATGTCTACGTCAACCCGCTGGCAGGCCAGCATAAACAGGCCCGCGCTCCACGTGCCAACAGCCCCAGCACCAACCGCTCACTAAGTGATGTTGAAGCCACTCATATCGAATCACTGCTGCACCAGCATGACGGCCACCGGGCGAAAGTCGCCGAGGAGTTACGCATCAGTGAGCGTACACTTTACCGCAAGCTCAAGCAGTACAACCTGCAACATGTCGGTAAAAACCGGAGCATGAGCACCAGCTAACCGGGTCAGCGAATCCGGGCAACAGATCAGCAGCCATAAAAAAACCCGGCGAGTACCGGGTTTTTTTATGGCTCAAGCAGGCTGCTTACTCAAGCTTTTTAATACCCAGAAGCTTGAGTATATATTTTTCGTATATAGGCTCGGAAGTCCCCTTCTTCATCTTGCGAATAAAGTACTTTTCAAATGCTATCTTGGCCAGATGCACCCACTTGCCCTTCTTGAACCAGGCGACATTCCTGGGCGGAATTTGCGGCAGGGCAACAAAGGCTGCGCCGGTATCACCCATATCCGCCAGGCAGATCGCGTTCCATGTAGCCGTCGTGGTCGGCGTTTTACCCGCCAGTTCGTCGGCAATATTGTGCACAATGGATGTCACCATGGACTCGATCATATAACCGGTTTTCGGGGTACCCGTTGGCACCGGTGTTACTTCAACCGGTGGAATCGCGATGCAGACCCCGGCTGAATAGATGTTTTTATAGGTGGGGTTGCGGTGCAGCTCATCGACGATAACAAAGCCACGCGGATTGCATAATTCCGGCACTGCAACCACTGCATCCACACCCTTGAATGCCGGCAGCATCATGGCGAAGTCAAAATCAATCTCGTGCTGTTTTATAACCTCACCGGCCTCGTTCAGCTCGTCAGCAAACAGCTTGCCCTCTTCAACTTTGGTGGTTTTTGCGTTGGTCACCCATTTAATGTGATGGTTACGCAACTCGCTTTCCAGCATGGACTTGGAATCACCAACACCACCCAGGCCGAGGTGACCGATATAAGGCTCGGAAGTTACATAGGTCATCGGGAACTTGTCGCGGATCTTGCGTTTACGAAGATCGGCATCAACGATAAAAGCAAATTCATAGGCCGGACCAAAGCAGCTGGCAAACGGCATGGCACCAATAATAATCGGCCCCGGTTTTTTAAGAATTTCCTGGTATTTAGCCCAGGCGGCTTCAGCATGATCGGTTACACAGATCGACTGGGTAAAGCCTTCCGGCCCGGAGCCTTCAACCTCTTCAAAGGCAAGGCGTGGACCTGTGGCAATAATCAGGTAGTCATAATCGATCGACTCGCCATTAGCCAGTTCCAGACGGCTGTTAGCCGCATCAATTTTCTCCACTCGCTGGGCAATAAAATTAATCCCCTTTTTACCCAGATATTTCTCAAGCGGTATAGTAATATCATTCCGGTCACGCCAGCCGACAGCAACCCAGGGATTAGAAGGGACAAACTGGAAATAATCTCTTTCATTAACAACGGTAACTTCGTGGTCCTTACCAACCGCCGCTTTCATCTCGTAGGCAGCTGGCATACCACCGGTACCCGCACCCATGACAACAATATGCGCCATAATCAATACCCTCAATATTCAGTAAACAATAGTTTTTTTATAAGCTGTTATTTTTATTAGAAAAAACCAATCAATAACAGCTGCACCCATACAATGCCTGACAGATTATAACCATCCTGTCATGTTTTTTACTGTCAATATGACAGTATTGATAAATTTAATATGGCCCATATATTGCGTTGTATACAGTGATAAATTGCTGCAACTTTCCGTTGACCGGCAAGTCTTAACAAGCAGTAAAATATTGAATACTAAAGGTTGTATACACTCTGTGGCATGAAATGATGCTAAGCTTGTCTACATCCTGAAATAACAAATTATTAACGAAAGGTAATACTATGCAAACATTATCAACCGCCCGTTCAGAATCGCAGATTCTGGCGACCAACAAGGTTTTAAAGAACACATACACGCTGCTGTCGATGACATTGTTATTCAGTGCAGCGACTGCTGGCCTGTCCATGAC
>JAJRTD010000174.1 GCA_024278435.1 Gammaproteobacteria bacterium
ACATCATCGCGCGGCTCTTCTTCCTCGGCGGCTTCCGCAGAAGCATCTGCAACGCTGGTATCGGTTGCAGAATCAAGAATCATGGTTGCTTCTGAATCAAACGCTTCTTCAGTGTCTGTTTCAGTTTCTGCTGACTGCGTTTCAGCTTCAGCAGCGACATCTTCAGCGGTTTCAGCGGCAACATCATCAGCCAGGCTTTCAAGGTCGGTGGCCGTATCGGTCATTGCCGGTTCAGCGACTTCAGCTTCAGCGGCGGCTGCCTTACGGCGTTTAATAATGACCCCGATAAGTGCCAGCACCAGTAATAAACCGCCACCGGCAGCAGCAAGCAGCATCGGATCATTCAGCAAACGGCTCAGCGGGTCGGCAGGTTCACGGTTTACGACCGGTTGTTCTACCGGTGCCGGCACCTCTGTTACTGCCGGCGCTTCAACCGCTTCATCAGCCACGGCTTCTTCGCCAGCATCCTCCGGTGTGGTTTCATCGGTGAATACGGCTTCCTCTGCTGTAGCATCGGATGCCTCGTCTGTCTCTGCTTCTGTTGCAGCGTCTATTGCCGCCTCTGCAGGCTCTGATTCCTGCGCAGCTGATTCATCGGTTTCAGCAGCCGATTCACTGCTGTGTTCTTCTAGTAAAGGCTCATGATCAACGACCAGTTCGTCAACATCAGCGGCTTTCGCCATGTCACCTTCGCTCTTCATATTCAGTGACTGCACATCAGACAGGGCATCATCTTCAATCGATAACATGCCTTTCATCTTGCCGATATTCTGTTCCAGCTCGTTAATTCGCCGGGTCAGCGCTTCTTTTTCTACCCGCTCGGTCTCGACACGCTCCCTGGCCAGGGCCAGTTCAGCGCGCAGTTCCTGTGCACTCATTTCTGTTGGGTCTTTGGAACCCAGCGTCGACGCACCACTGCCAGCACTGACAATTTCCAGGTAGGCGGAATCCTCTTCACCGGCAGCTGCATCACCGTTCTCACCGGAAGTGGCCGCATCGCCGGCCTGCATAGCCGAAACTGGCTGGCCTCCCGCCTGTGACTGCTGGAACTGGCGCCATAATGCGGCCTGCTCGCGAACCAGTGCACGGGCATCCGCCTGGTTAACGGCGGCAATCTGGTTATAGTCAGGCACCCGTAAAATATATCCGCGCTTCAGACCGTTTACATTTTCATTGATAAAAGATTCAGGGTTGGCGCGCAACATGGCGATCATCATCTGCTCAACAGAGATACTTTGATCCGGCCGCATGGAATCAGCCAGGCTCCAGGCGGTGTCGCCACTCTTGATTCGATAGCTGCCTGCAGGCTGGTTAATGACTGTCCGTTGCTGCGTCACAGGCGCCGGCACAAAAACCGGGTTATTTCCCGATGGCGCAGCCTGGGCTGCCGGAACCGGCGCTGAAGTTGCCGCAGGTCGGGCCGACAGGCCGGCCGATACGCCCGGGGTAACCACAGGGACGATATTGCTGGAAGCGGAGGACGGAGCGGGTCTGAATTCGGCCTGCTGGTTAACCGGCGCTGCTGCGGTACTGGCCGGCTGCGTCATAAAAGCGGGCGGATCCAGCAACACGGTATATTCACGCAGCAAATGACCGTTCGGCCAGTCAATTTCAACCAGGAAATTCAGGAATGGCTCGCGAATCGGGCTGCCAGAGGTAATTTTGATATGAGGAACACCGTCGATGATTTCCGGTTTGAAACGCAAATCACTCAACAGGTAGGGGCGGTCCAGGCCGGCACGGATAAACTCTTTTCGAGGTGCCAGCTTAACGATAATGTTTTCAGTATCTTCCGCTGACGCTGATAACAGTTCGATATCGGCATTGAGTTTCTGGTTTAGCGCTGAATTAACTTCAATTTCACCTAACCCCAGGGTAAAACCCATATTAGGTATAAACAACGCCCCGGCTATTATGGTTGCAAGCACTTTACGCGCTGGCAATTTATGAGCTGGTTTTTTACGCACTGGTGAGTCCCCTATCATCACACGTTGCTACCTGCCTGTGAACTACGCCACATCTGAAGCAGGTGAACAATGTTATTCTTATTTTTCAGCTCCAGTTGCGAGAAAAATTCCGTAAATCACGGTATTTTACGGGTTAAAAAACCGCAAAACAGTCGAGATAGACTAAAACAGCCCCGCACTAAAACCTGTTATTAATAACATACTTTAAGTATGCAGATATAACTATAGGTTATAAATACTGTTTTATCAAAATCTCAGCAATTTGTACGCTATTTAATGCCGCGCCCTTGCGTACATTGTCGGACACCACCCACATATCCAGGCCTTTTTCATGCGAAATATCCTCGCGGATACGGCCCACATAGGAGGCATCGTTATTGGCGCCTTCGGTCACGGCGGTAGGGTAGCCGCCGTCTTTACGCTCATCGAGTACCTCGACACCCGGTGCCTTTTCCAGCAGCGTCCTGGCCTGTTCTGCTGTAATCTTTTCCTTTGTTTCGATGTGCACGGCTTCGGAGTGACCGTAGAATACCGGTACACGCACCGCGGTCGGGTTCACCATGATGTTCTCGTCTTCGAAAATCTTGCGGGTTTCCCACACCATTTTCATTTCTTCCTTGGTATAACCGTTGTCCATAAACACATCAATCTGTGGCAGTACGTTAAACGCGATCTGCTTGGGATAAACCTCGGCATCTATCGGTTTGGCATTAAGCAGCTTCGCGGTCTGCCCGGCCAGTTCTTCAATGGCTTCCTTACCGGTGCCGGATACCGCCTGGTAGGTTGCCACATTGATGCGCTCGATACCGACCGCATCATATATCGGTTTTAATGCCACCAGCATCTGGATGGTTGAACAGTTCGGGTTGGCGATAATACCGCGGGTAGTGTAGCCGGCAATAGCGTGCGGATTGACTTCCGGCACCACCAGCGGGATGTCGTCGTCGTAGCGGAACTGCGAGGTATTGTCGATCACCACACAACCGGCCGCGGCCGCTTTCGGCGCGTATTCTTTCGATATGGACGCACCGGCAGAGAACAGGCCGATCTGCGCCCTGGTAAAGTCGAACTCGGCCAGGTCCTGTACCACCAGGGTCCTGTCGCCGAACTCGACGCGCTTGCCCGCGCTGCGGCTGCTGGCCAGGGCATAAACCTCGCCCACCGGAAACTTGCGCTGGGCAAGAATCGACAACATGGTTTCACCCACCGCACCGGTGGCGCCTACTACTGCAACATCGTATGTTTTGTTCATAATATATTTTCGCTAAATGATTTTTTAAAAACCTTTTCCGCAAATGAACGCGAATAAACGCAAATG
>JAJRTD010000175.1 GCA_024278435.1 Gammaproteobacteria bacterium
CTGTTTGATCTTGACGGCACCCTGATCGACACCGCACCGGATATGGCTGCCGCGCTTGATCTACTCTGCGACGAAGAGAAGCACCCCCGCCTGGACTATGACGAAGTTCGCCCGATAGTATCTGACGGCAGCGTTGCCCTGGTCAAACTGGCATTTGGCGACAAACTCGACGATGCCACGCTGGATCGACTGAAAACACGTTACCTGGCCATCTACCAGGATCACCTTGCGGTACATTCCAGGCTGTTTGAAGAAATGGATGAACTGCTGCGCCACCTGGAGGACAATAATATCAAGTGGGGCGTTGTCACCAATAAGCCCGGCTGGCTTACCGAACCGCTGATGGCGGCATTAAACCTGCAGCAGCGGGCCGCCTGTATTGTCAGTTCGGACTCGACCGAAAACCGCAAACCACACCCGGAGCCCATGTTCCATGCCTGCAAGCTGGCAAACAGTGAGCCGGATGAGTGCGTCTATGTCGGTGATGCCCGGCGTGATATCGAAGCCGGGCATAATGCCGGCATGAGAACCATTATTGCCGAATACGGTTATATCAGCGAGCGTGAAGACACCCACAGCTGGCAGGCGGATTACAGCATACAGAGCCCTTCCCAGTTACTTCGCTTTCTCAGCCAGCCCAATAACAGTTAAGCCTGCCGCAACACGGAAAAAACGCCTTACGCATTAGTCATTTAGACGGATTCAACTCGACAAAACGCTGCTAATAAGAGTAAAATGCGCGACCCTGAATTATAACCACTTAACATTAACAAAAGCTTAAGCGAACTCCCGGGTGGATCCTCACGGACTCATGCGGACCAATGCAGAATCGGCTGAACCCGGGCAACTGCACCGCAACATCGTGATATCGCTAAGGCCAGGAACGCCATTATGTCTGATGCAAAAAAATCGTTTCCCGTAAAAAAAGTCGTCGCGGGAATTTTTTTCGCCATTCTTGCAATGTACCTGTCAACTCTGACACCATCGATTGAAATAGCCTGGGTCACCACCGTACTGATACTGACCATCTACCTGTTCGCTTTCGAAATTGTTGATGTTGACGTTGCCGCCATCAGCATTATGGTAACCCTGGGCCTGACGACACTGCTGGCACCCTACATGGGGCTGAGCGAAGGCCTGGTTGATACCCAGCATATCTTTAACGGTTTCTCCAGTAATGCGGTCATGTCCATTATCGCGGTGATGATTATCGGCGCTGGCCTGGACAAGACCGGTCTGATGACCAAGGTTGCCAGCTTTATCCTGCAGGTTGGCGGCACCACGGAAAAACGCATTATTCCGATTATTTCCGGTACCGTGGCCTTTATTTCATCCTTTATGCAAAACGTTGGCGCCACCGCCCTGTTCCTGCCGGTGGTCAGCCGCATTTCCGCGCGCTCCGGCCTGCCCATGTCACGCCTGCTGATGCCCATGGGCTTCTGTGCCATTCTCGGTGGTACCGTGACCATGGTTGGCTCATCACCACTGATTTTGCTTAATGATCTGATCATCACATCCAACCATGCCCTGCCCGCCGACCAGCAGATGAAGCAGTGGTCGCTGTTCTCGGTCACACCGGTTGGCGTCTCGCTGGTAGTAACCGGTATTCTTTATTTTGTTCTGCTGGGTCGTTTTGTACTGCCTAAATCCTCCGGCGAAGGCTCCACCGGTGCCAATACCGTGGATTACTTCAAGGATATTTACGGCCTGAACTATGAGCTGTTTGAAGTCGAAGTACCAGAAAACAGCCCTCTGGTAGGTAAAATGCTGGATGATATCGAGCATGATGAACGCATCCGTATTATTGCCGCGCACAATGGCAGCGACGACCAGCGCGTCGGTCCCGGCGGTCTGGCCCGCGACCTGGGCATCCAGGCCAGCAGTGTACTGGGCGTGCTGGCTGCGCCGAAAAACCTGCTGACCTTCGTTGAAAAATACGGCCTGGAACTGCGCAGCGAACTGCAGACTTTTACCGATGCGCTTTCCAGTGCAAAATCCGGTATTGCCGATATCGTTATCCCGCCCGGCTCAACGCTGATCGGCAAATCTGCCCGCGACCTGTGGATGCGAAAAACCTACGGTATCGCCATGGTAGCCCTGCACCGGGACGGCAAGACACTGCGTGAAGGCGATGACATCCGTAACCTGCCTCTTGAAGCCGGCGACACCCTGGTGGTCCATACCAGCTGGGAAGCACTGGCTCGCCTGCAGAAAGATAAAAACTTCGTTGTGGTTACCACCGAGTTCCCGCATGAGGAAACCCGTCCGCACAAGGTTGCCTGGGCCGGCCTGTTCTTCGCCATTGCCCTGTTTATGGTGCTGTTCACCGACCTTCGCCTGTCTATCGCCCTGCTTACCGGAGCCATCGGTATGATTCTGTCGGGCGTTTTGAACATAGACGAAGCCTATGAAGCCGTTTCCTGGAAAACCGTATTCCTGCTAGCCAGCCTGATTCCACTGGGCCTGGCTGTTGAAACCTCCGGCACCGCACAATGGATTGCCCAGCAGACACTGGCCGTTGTCGGTAACCAGCCGGTATGGGTGATACAGTTTGCGGTGGCCGCGCTGGCCACCTTTTTCACCCTGGTAATGTCCAATGTCGGAGCCACCGTACTGCTGGTGCCACTGGCGGTCAATATCGCCCTGGGTGTTGATGGCGCCGACCCGGCCATCTTTGCATTAACGGTCGCCATCGCCACCTCCAACTCATTCCTGATTCCAACGCATCAGGTGAATGCCCTGATTATGGGCCCCGGCGGTTACCGTGTACCGGACTTTATGAAAGCCGGTGGCATCATGACCATATTGTTCCTGATTGTTTCCATGAGCGTAATGAACCTGGTGTTCTAGGCCGTATTCCGGCACAGCTGAAACAAACAGAAACCCATACTATACAACTGCGAATCCAAACCGATGATTAACTTAAAAACGTTTTCACTTGTTCTACTAAGCCTGCTCATGCCGTCACTGGCACTGGCGGCAACAGAAAGCCACCAGCCGGTAGACCTGACCAATAGCGCGATCGGCTTTACCGCCATTGCGTTTTTTGTTTTTGCCTACCTGCTGGTAATGGGCGAAGAGTTTATTCATCTGCGCAAGTCCAAGCCGGTAATTATTGCTGCCGGCCTGATCTGGGGCATGATCGGCTGGTATTACACCCAGCATGGCATGCCGGAACTGGCGGAACACGCGGTACGCCATAACCTGCTTGAATATGCCGAGTTAATGCTGTTCCTGCTGGTGGCGATGACCTATGTCAATGCCATGGATGAACGCCGGGTATTTGATGCCCTGCGCTCATGGCTGATTAACAAGGGCTTTGGCTTTCGCACCCTGTTCTGGCTGACCGGCATCCTGGCCTTCTTTATCTCGCCGGTTGCCGACAACCTGACCACTGCCTTGCTGATGTGCGCCGTGGTACTCGCCGTCGGCGGCGATAACACCCGCTTTGTCACCCTGGCCTGCATCAACATTGTTGTCGCCGCCAATGCCGGTGGTGCGTTCTCACCCTTTGGTGACATCACCACGCTGATGGTGTGGCAGAAAGGCATCGTCGAATTCTGGACCTTCTTTGCCCTGTTCATTCCTTCGGTCGTCAACTTCGTGGTACCGGGTCTGATTATGCATTTTGCCATCCCCAATGAGAAACCCGAAGCGGCTGACGAGAGCGTTCACATGCGGCGCGGCGCCAGGCGCATTATCTTCCTGTTTATGTGCACCATCGGTACCGCCGTCAGTTTCCATAATTTCCTTGGCCTGCCGCCGGTCATCGGCATGCTCACCGGCCTGGGTTATCTGCAGTTTATGGGCTTCTATCTGAAGAAAACACATTACAAGGCCATTGCAGAAAGCAAGGTCGCTGCCGAGCAGGCTGGCGAATTAGGCACCATGGTGCCTTTTGATATATTCAAACCGGTGGCACGCGCAGAATGGGACACCCTGTTTTTCTTCTACGGTGTGGTTCTCTGTGTTGGCGGCCTTGGCTTCCTTGGCTACCTTGCGATGATTTCTGAAGTAATGTATTCCAGCTGGGGCGCGACCAATGCCAATATTGTGGTTGGCCTGCTGTCAGCGATTGTGGATAACATTCCCGTGATGTTTGCTGTCCTGACCATGAATCCCGACATGCCAACCGGACAGTGGCTGCTGGTTACCCTGACCGCCGGTGTCGGCGGTTCGCTGTTGTCCATTGGCTCGGCTGCCGGTGTTGCCCTGATGGGACAGGCCCGCGGAAAATATACTTTCTTCGGACACCTGAAATGGACACCGGCGATTGCCCTGGGCTACGCCGCCAGCATCGGCGTACACATGTGGCTGAATGAGGCGTATTTTTAATTCAGCGAGTCAGGGAAGGAC
>JAJRTD010000176.1 GCA_024278435.1 Gammaproteobacteria bacterium
GATCCGCAGCATCTGCGCCACGATACCAAAAAGGCCGTAGAAGAACTCTACAGCACAGGTGTACTCACCTATTGTCTGACGCTTGATCCAAACGCCGATGATTACGTGAAAAGAATTTTCGGCAGCAATAACTACACCATTATCGATCATGTCGACAAGCTGCCGGAACAGTTACCGACCCTGTTCGCCAGCCTGACAGCGTAGTTAACAGTATGTCCAGCATTTCACTAATAACAAGACTGCCTGTTTTTTTAACTCTGGCTTACTGACAGATAATCTGATGGTCACCCGTATACATGACATGCCGGCTTATGAAACACGCAGCGACCAGCTGGATGCATCGTTGTACAACCTGTGGCGACGCGCACGGCTGCATTTACCAATGCCGCTGCGCATTGAACTGCCGGAGCTGAAACAGATGGTATTGATTATCGAGAACGACAGCTGGGTTGTTGTCGACCCGTGCCAGTACGATATGCCGGTACTGGCCTGGCTGGATTTTCAGGATGCCGGGCGCGATAACCTGCACATGCCGGTTGATTGCACTATTAATTATTACCATTACCTGGCCGACAGAATACGTGGGAAAGTGCTGACACTAATGACTGAAGCTCTTGAAGACCGTTTAAATGAAGCTGGTCATACCACGCAACACTAACCAATGTAGTTATGAGGTAACGCAAATGCCACTTGTTAATATGAAAGATATGCTGCAACACGCTTACCACCATGGTTACGCGGTCGGCGCTTTTGACCTGGTCAGCCTGGATTTTCTGGAAGGCATCATGATTGCAGCAGAGCAGGCACGTGCCCCGGTTATTCTCAGCCTGGCTGAGTCACATTTTGAATACTTTGACTTTGAAGTCGTAATGCCGGCCGTTGAAGCGGCTGCCAGGCGTGCCCTGGTACCGGTGGCGATTCACCTGGATCATGGAGCCAGCCCGGAGTCCGCCGTGCAGGCAATCAATCACGGCTGCAATGGTGTAATGGTCGATGCCTCCAACCTGGATTTTACCGAAAATACCCGGGTTACCCGCCAGGTGGTCGACACTGCCCATGCCTGCGGCATACCGGTGGAAGGCGAACTGGGCTATGTGCCCGGCGTCGAGGGTGAGGATGCAGAAAACCATCCCGGTGATGTATCCTATACCTCACTGGCAGAAGCCAAAGCCTACGTGGAACGAACCGGCGTGGATTTTCTCGCCGTGTCCATCGGTACCGTACACGGCCGCATGAAAGGCAAACCAAAACTGGATTACCAGCGCCTGAAACAGATCAACGAAAACCTGGAAATCCCGCTGGTGATACACGGCGGTACCGGCCTGTCCGATGACCAGTTCCGCCGCCTGATTGCCAATGGCGTCACCAAGATTAACTACTATACCGCGCTGTCGGATATTGCGGCAAAACAAATCAGGAAAAATGCCAGGGCAAATGTTTCCAGCAGTTACACCGCCTTGCTCAAAGACATCAACCATGCGGTTGCCGCCGAGGTCGAGCGCTGCATGCGCCTGTGGGGATCGGCCGGACGGGCCGCCGAGGTGCTGGAGCGCTGCGAACCATGGGAGCCGGTGGAACACATGATTATCTACAACGTCGAGGGGATTGACGACATCGACGTAGAAAAAATGATGGCCGAGGGCCGCCGGGTGCTTGCTACAATTCCCGGCGTACTGGATGTCTTCACCGGCGAGGCCGTGCAGAACGATGCCAGCTATCGCTACAGCTGGCTGGTCCGTTTCTGCCATGCAGCGGTCATCGACAGCTATCGTGAACACCCTGCTCATATTGCCTTTGCTGACAACCTGTTCCGCCCGGTAGCCGGCAAACGCATCAGCATTGATTTTCAGACAGTGACTCCAGCTGCCATTCAAAATCATGGTGAACATGAGGCCAGAAAGCGCATAATGTCATAAAATAGACGTTACCGAAGTTATTCACGGTAAGCAGACCTGTAACGGGGTGAACGCCACGGCAGAAACTGCCAGAACACTACTTGCCGAAAAACCAGGCCAACCGCCTTATAAAAAGAGACAAGATGCAGGAAAAATTAATCAAGGGTTATGACCGTTTCCGGAATGGTTATTACCAGCGTAACCGCGCCCGGCTGGAACAGCTGGCACAAAAACAGGCTCCCGAAATTGCCATGGTATCGTGTTGCGATTCACGCGTGGATCCGGGCATTCTGTTTGACGTGGATCCCGGCGAAATTTTTGTTATTCGTAATGTTGCCAACCTGGTGCCACCGTATGAAACCCGGGGTGATTACCATGGCACCAGTGCCGCCCTGGAGTTCGCCGTGACCTGCCTGAAAGTCAAACAGATTGTCGTGCTGGGTCATGCCAACTGCGGTGGCATCCGGGCATTAATGGAGAACAACGACACCATCAAACCCGACAGTTTTATCGATAGCTGGATGCAGATAGCAGCGCCGGCCAAAAAAGAAGTACTGGCACGGACCGACCTTGACGATGATGAACAGAAAATCGATGCCTGTGAGAAAACTGCGGTCAGTTATTCATTACGTAACCTGATGACACACCCCTGGGTACGCCAACGGGTGCAGGACGGGAAGCTGAACCTGGTGGGCTGTTATTATGATCTGCACAGCGGTGAGCTGGTCAGTGTTGATGAAATCAATGCTGACAACGCAGCAGACAAAACAGCTTCCGTATAAAACCAGGGATACTCTGAATAAGTCCTTATCTGTCATCCTGAGCGCAGTCGAAGGATCTTGAGCTACTGAGCAATCAATTGCTTACGGAGCAAAAGATTCTTCGACTGCGCTCTGAATGACACTTACTCAGAGTGTCCCTAGAAAAGTTGGCAGTTGGCAGTTGGCAGTTGGCAGTTGGCAGTTGGCAGTTGGCAGTTGGCAGTTGGCAGTTGGCAGTTGGCAGTTGGCAGTTGGCAGTTGGCAGTTGGCAAAGATTGTAAAAGCGGCAGCAAGACTGTCAAGCTTTGAACTGCCGACTTCTCTCTTATCTCAACAGCCGTCAGCTGTTTCCCGGTTCTGTCTGTTTCACATCCATCCGCAGAATCTCTTCCAGTGCCAGACCGGTCATACC
>JAJRTD010000177.1 GCA_024278435.1 Gammaproteobacteria bacterium
CTTAGTTCCTGTTCTGTCGGTACCATAAAAATCTCTTTAAAAAAATAATTGCCATACCTTATAGGACAGCATGGCATCGCACCAGTAAATCTTGCCACAGGGGGACATTCTAATTAAATATGATTTTTTCATGTATTAAAAATCAAAACCTTAAAAGCAGTCGTCCGCAAATAACGCAAAACACGCGAAGAACACAACACATGGTAGGCCGGGATAAGCCTGTGGTGTTCCCGGCAGGCGGTTGCCGGCTAAGCTAAGGCTTAAGCCGGCCTGCTAAACTTAATCTTATCGACGAAACTGCGGGAGAGGACCATTCGCCCCTGCATCACGAAAAAAAGTCCTGCCCGTCATAAAAAATTCACCTTACCTGACCGGAGACTCTGCACCAGCGCTGGCAAATCTTGTAGACTTATCCCCCATGACTAGCGCAACGGCAAAAGATAAAAAGACGGCAGGACCGGCTGCACATACCCCGATGATGCAGCAGTATCTGCGCATCAAGGCCGAGCACCCCGACACCCTGCTGTTCTACCGCATGGGGGATTTTTACGAACTGTTTTTTGATGATGCAAAAAAGGCGGCCCGCATCCTGGACATCACCCTGACCGCACGCGGCCAGAGCGCCGGCAAGCCGATTCCCATGGCCGGTATCCCCTATCACGCGGCGGACAATTACCTGGCGCGTCTGATCAAGCGTGGCGAGTCGGTTGCCATCTGTGAACAGACCAGCAAGCCCGGTGACACCAGGGGGCCGGTTAACCGCGAGGTAATGCGCATTGTCACCCCCGGCACGGTCACCGAAGAGGCGCTGCTGGATGAACGCAGGGACAACCTGCTGTTATGCATTCATCATTTTAATGATCGTTACGGCGTTGCCTCATTAAACATCACCTCCGGGCGATTTAACGTCCTTGAAACCGGCCACCGCTCACAGCTTTATGCCGAACTGGAACGTCTGCAGCCGGTGGAAATCCTGCTGTCCGAAGATGACCCGCTGTATGATGAACTAAGCCGCTCGCTGAGCAACACCATCAGCCTGCGCACCCAGCCTCCCTGGCTGTTTGACCTGGACAGTGCCAGCCGCCTGCTGAATGAGCAGTTCGGCACCCGTGATCTCAGTGGCTTTGGCTGCGACGGTCTTGACAGCGCCATCAAGGCCGCCGGCTGTTTGCTGCAATATACCCGGGACACGCAACGCGCCGCGCTGCCGCATATCACCGGCCTGCACGTGGAAAACACCGATGCGGTCATTCTGCTGGACTCGGCCAGCCGCCGAAATCTGGAAATTGAAACCAATATTTCCGGCGGCACGGAGAACACCCTGACCTCGGTGATTGACCACACCACCACCAGCATGGGCAGTCGCTGTTTGCGGCGCTGGCTGCATTCACCGTTGCGCAACCGCGAACTGCTCAGTCAGCGCCACCAGGCCATCGGTGAACTGCTGGATAACCAGCTGACAGCTGATATCCAGTTCTGCCTCAATTCCATCGGTGATATAGAACGCATTATGAGCCGTCTGGCACTGCGCTCTGCCCGCCCCCGTGACCTGGAGACGCTGAAAAACTCGCTGGCAGTACTGCCGGAATTACAGAGCCTGCTGCAACAGTGCCACACCCCTTTCCTGCAGCAGCTCAGTGAAAATATAAGCAGCCACCCGCAGACGGTAGCCCTGCTTGGCGCCGCTATTTGCGAAAACCCGCCGGTGCTGACCCGTGACGGCGGCTTTATCGCCAAAGGCTATAACAGCGAACTGGATGAGCTGCGCGCCCTGAGCAAAAACGCCAGCGACTTTCTCGAGCAACTGGAAATTCGTGAGCGCGAAGCCACCGGCATCAAGACCCTGAAGGTCAATTACAACCGGGTACACGGTTATTACATAGAAATAAGCCGCCTGCAATCCGACAATATTCCCGCGCATTACATTCGCAAGCAAACCCTGAAAACCAGCGAACGCTTTATTACCGATGAATTAAAACAGCACGAGGACAGGGTATTAAGCGCCAAAGAGCGTGCGCTGGCTCTGGAAAAATCGATTTATGACGACCTGCTGCTGCAGCTGCAGGATTTTTTGCAGCCGCTGAAAACCTGCGCCGGCGCCATTGCCGAACTCGACAGCATCTGCTGTTTAAGCGAGCGTGCCCTGACCCTGGATTACTGCTGCCCCGAGCTCAGTGACAAGCCGGGCATCAATATCAGACAGGGCCGCCACGCCGTGGTGGAACGGGTGTGCAGTGCCACGTCCGGTCACTTCGTAGCCAACGACACCCTGCTCAGCGACAGCAAGCGCATGAATATTATCACCGGCCCCAATATGGGCGGTAAATCCACCTATATGCGGCAGACCGCGCTGATCGTACTGCTCGCCTGCATTGGCAGTTACGTACCGGCAGAGAGCGCAACCATCGGCCCCATTGACCGTATCTATACCCGCATCGGCGCCTCCGATGACCTGGCCAGCGGGCGCTCCACCTTTATGGTGGAAATGACCGAGGCCGCCAATATTCTGAATAATGCCACCGAGGACTCACTGGTGCTGATGGATGAGATCGGTCGCGGTACCAGCACCTTTGACGGCCTGTCGCTGGCATGGGCCTGTGCCCATCACTTAAGCATGGTGAATAAATCCTATACCCTGTTTGCCACCCATTATTTTGAAATCACCGCCCTGCCTGATGAGATTCGCGGTATCAGTAATATTCATATCGATGCGGTTGAACACGGCGAAAAAATTGTTTTTCTGCACAGCGTCAAACCGGGGCCAGCCAACCAGAGCTACGGCCTGCAGGTGGCACAGCTGGCCGGTGTGCCGGCAGATGTTATTCAACTGGCCAAAAACAAGCTGGTGGAACTGGAAAACCAGAGCGTCAGCAACCACCAGGATTCCGGTCAGTTTGAAATGTTCAGTGACCGCCCGCACCCGGTGATTGAAAAACTGCAGGTTTTGAATGTTGATGACTTAAGCCCGAAAGCGGCACTGGATTTGCTTTACAGCCTGAAAAAAGACGCTGGAAAATAGCAAACAAATATTTTGCCGCAGATGAAATCAGATAAATGCGGATGTTTATATTATTGTCATCCAGAATGTAGCGCAGCGAAATGAAGGATCTTTCCGATTTCAGGCAACGGCTGAACAAGATCCTTCGCTACCGCTCAGGATGACAGTGTCTGTCGCCGATAAACCTGGATGTTTTTACTATTGTCATCCAGAATGTAGCGCAGCGAAATGAAGGATCTTTCCGTATTTAAGCGGGGTAGAAAATGATCCTTCGCTACCGCTCAGGATGACAGTGTCTGTCGCTGATAAACCTGGATGTTGTTTACTATTGTCATCCAGAATGTAGCGCAGCGAAATGAAGGATCTTTCCGTATTTAAGCGGGGTAGAAAATGATCCTTCGCTACCGCTCAGGATGACAGTGTCTGTCGCTGATAA
>JAJRTD010000178.1 GCA_024278435.1 Gammaproteobacteria bacterium
GTTGGCAGTTGGCAGTTGGCAGTTGGCAGTTGGCAGTTGGCAGTTGGCAGTTGGCAGTTGGCAGTTGGCAGTTGGCAGTTGTCAGAATTTTTAAAAAATTACTGCAGCACGTCAAGTAACTTTATGCTTTTCACTTTTAACTGCAAACTGACAGCTGCCAACTTCTAACTATCTCTTCAGGCAACTTTGTTTTCAATGCAATTCATATAAGCCTGCTCAACATTCTCTCCCTGATATCGTTGTTTGAAGCTTTCCGGCGAACCGGAGAAATAAATCCGGCTGTTATGCAGCACGGCCATGGTGTCCGCCATTTCTTCCACATCAGCCAGTACGTGCGAACTGAAAAACACCGTTGCTCCCTGCTGCTTTAGTTTCGCCAGCTGTTTTTTAAATAAAACCCGCGCGCGCGGATCAAGCCCGCTCATGGGCTCATCCAGAATCAACAATGATTTGCCGCTTAACAGACAGGAGGCCAGCCCAAGCTTTTGCGTCATGCCTTTGGACAACTTGTTAACCGATTCCTGCATCACCGATTTATCCAGCTCCAGCCCGTCAAGAATGTCATCGATCCGCTGCTGATCACGATCACTGCCGTGCAGACGCAGCATATACTGGATAAAATCCCGACCTCTTAAATGCGCCGGCGGTGAAAACCGGTCTGGAAGATAAGCGATATTCTCACGCGAACTCACCATGCGATGCGAACGCCCCTGTATGCTTATGCTGCCGCCATCGATACCGATCAAATCCAGAACCGTCTTAATCAGTGTCGACTTACCACAGCCGTTCATGCCGACCAGACCAAAAAACTCACCCGGCTTTATTTCAAGGTCGACTTTGTCCAGCACTGTTTTGCTGGCAAATCGTTTAACAACTTGTTGGCATTTGATCATCATCATTATTTACATATCATACCGGCATCCGTAACTTCCGGTGACTTATCTTTTCTCCTGGACACAAAAAAGAGCCCGAAAGGACTCTTTTTTCAAACACATGCCGGACAGTTTAAATCAGAAGTTTCTGAACACTGCCGCACAGTTGGAGCTTGGTGTTAACAGGCCATACAGCGTCGGGTCACCGGCAGCCTGACAGGCCGTTACGTCTGCAGCTACCCAGCCCGTGCCGGCAATACCTAACTGCATCGCGCCGGAATCGGGAGCACCATCATCGACTTTTCGATCCAGTTCAGCGATCACTTCCACAGGAATGCCCCGGCCGGTAATCAACTCATGTGCATTCGAACCGGTCTGCGCCTGTCTTAGCTCGCCATAATTTAAATTCATACCCGCACCAAAACCGTTATCAGGGCATACCGTAACAGGGCAACCATATTCATCGGCATTAGCGACTGTAGCCAATGGGTTGTCATAACCACCGGTGATATAACCGGCTGATTGCAGGTGCATCCACACCATCGCGCGCTCAGCAGGTGAATCAGCGCCACCGGCATCACCCACCAGACCATTACCATCACCATTTGCCGGTGCGCCCGGCAGGTTTACAGAAGCCTGGGTATAATCACCGGGAAAAGCACGATAGCGATCCTGAAAGCTGAACCAGGCTGCGGTTATACCATCCACGGTGTTATTCAATGCTCGAACTCTTGCCGTGTTGATCAGCTCCTGTCCTTTTAATACACCACCTAACAATAAACCAATAATTACCAGGACAATGGCTATCTCAATAAGAGTAAACCCTTTCTGCTTCGATACTTTATTCATTACATTCGTCTCAATCTAAATTGCATTATTTTTATATTCTTATTATTCAATAGAGCAATTACCATACCAACCTTATATAGCCCATATAATGCGGGTTTGCAGTAAATATACCAGCTTTTTTCACAAGAAATCGTCTATCTTTCAACACTTTGTTGCTTTTTTATCAACTTTTCTTCCAAAGTGGCTATTTTCTGCGTTAAAAATTTCAGCTCGTAAGGGTCCGTTATCTCACCGCTATCAATCAACGCACCAACCAGAATTTTCGCCGCTTCAACTTCGCCCATATCTTCCAGCACGATAATCTTCATGTCTCTGGCCCAATACGGCACATCTTTACCGGTGGCTTTCCCGGCTAATGCGCGTGCGTATTTTAACGCTAAAGCATTATCTTTTATCTCATGTTTTGCGGTTATTATCGCATGCGCCAGCCAGCGCCAGTACTTATTCGGATTTTCATTAAACTTATGAAAAATATACTCCGTCATTATGCGCTGCTTTTCCGGATCCTTGATACTGCCGTAGACTCTGGCAGCGACCAGCATCGGATAATGCCCTTCGGGATCAAGCTCCAGGATGGTATCCAGCCATCTGGTTAGCAGGGGGTAGTTTAACTGATGGAAGGAAATACTGGCACCCGGCTGATTATCAAACGCCTGCAACCATAGATTAAGAACTTTCGACACCGCTATCGGCTCGCCGAAGGAACCCATCACGTAAGTGCGTGTGGACAGCGGCGGCGCAAGGTCTTCGGCTTTGGCGGTCACCGGTTCCTGCACGCTATGCCAGAACAACTGCAACAGCAGTGAGAACAGAAGAA
>JAJRTD010000179.1 GCA_024278435.1 Gammaproteobacteria bacterium
CGGTTAAAAGAAATCACTTCAAAACTGGGTATCCCGTTTATCTATAAATCATCCTTTGACAAGGCTAACCGTTCCTCCGGCAGCAGCTTCCGTGGCCCCGGGCTGGAAGAGGGACTGCGTATCCTGCAGAAAGTCAGGGACGAGGTCGGTGTGCCGGTCCTGACCGACGTGCATGAAGATACGCCCATGGATGAAGTCGCCTCGGTGGTCGATGTGTTGCAGACCCCGGCATTTTTATGCCGCCAGACCAACTTTATTCTGAAAGTCGCCGCCACCGGTTTGCCGGTGAATATCAAAAAAGGCCAGTTCCTGGCGCCCGGTGATATGAAAAACGTGATCGATAAGGCACGTTCGACCGGTAATGAAAATATCATGGCCTGTGAGCGCGGCGTTTCCTTCGGTTACAATAACCTGGTCTCCGACATGCGTTCACTTGCAATTATGCGCGAAAGTAACTGTCCAGTTGTTTATGACGGTACTCATTCTGTACAACTGCCCGGTGGCCAGGGCACCTCATCCGGCGGTCAGCGCGAACATATCCCGGTGCTGGCACGGGCAGCGGTTGCTGCCGGCATTTCAGGCCTGTTTATGGAAACCCACCCGGACCCGGCGCATGCGCTCAGTGACGGTCCCAATGCCTGGCCGTTGCAGCAGATGGAATCATTATTAACGGTGCTGATGCAGATTGATCAAACCGTAAAAAGTAACACAATGCATGAACTAATAATGTAGCTGCGAATATATTCGCAGCTACAGAAGAATTTTAAATATTATTTAAATTAAGGAATCAAAAATGTCTAACATTACAAAA
This sequence comes from Gammaproteobacteria bacterium, assembly GCA_024278435.1. GTDB lineage: Bacteria > Pseudomonadota > Gammaproteobacteria > SZUA-229 > SZUA-229. The sequence goes on from JAJRTD010000179.1 coordinate 812, forward strand.
ATACATGCACGTGAGATTCTGGATTCTCGCGGAAACCCGACCCTTGAAGCCGAAGTAACACTGGAAAGCGGTGCATTTGGCCGTGCGGCCGTGCCTTCAGGCGCGTCAACCGGTGTCCGGGAAGCACTGGAGCTGCGTGATGGTGACAAGTCACGTTACATGGGCAAGGGCGTTTTAAACGCGGTTAAAAACGTCAACACCGAGATCACTGATTCACTGCTGGGCATGGACGGCCAGGACCAGCTGGCGCTGGATAAAAAAATGATCGAGCTTGATGGCACCGATACCAAGGAGCGCCTGGGCGCCAATGCAATACTGGCGGTTTCACTGGCGGCCTCACACGCGGCGGCCGATGAAAACAACGAAGCCCTGTACGAACATCTGGGCAACGGCAATTACACCATGCCGGTTCCAATGATGAATATTATCAATGGCGGCGAGCATGCGGATAACAGCGTCGACCTGCAGGAATTCATGATCCTGCCGGTTGGTGCCCCCAGTTTTTCCGAAGCTCTGCGCTACGGTGCCGAAGTATTCCATACCCTGCGCTCGGTTTTACATGGCCGCGGCATGACCACCACGGTTGGTGATGAGGGCGGCTTTGCCCCCAACCTGTCATCCAATGAAGAAGCCATTGAAGTCATTCTTGAAGCTATCAGCAAGGCCGGCTTTAAACCCGGTGAAGACATCTATCTAGGTCTGGATGCTGCCAGTTCAGAGTTTTATAAAGACGGGGTTTATACCCTGGGTTCTGAAGGCAAAAGCTTTAACTCGCATGAATTTACCGATTACCTGGCAGGCTGGTGTGAACAGTATCCGATTATCAGCGTCGAAGACGGCCTTGATGAAGGAGACTGGGAAGGCTGGGCCTATATGACAGAAAAGATGGGTAGCAAGGTGCAGCTGGTCGGTGATGACCTGTTTGTTACCAATACCACTATCCTGCAGGAAGGCATTGATAAAAACATCGCCAACTCGATTCTTATTAAGTTCAACCAGATCGGTACCCTGAGTGAAACCCTGGATGCTATTAATATGGCACATGCTGCCAACTACACCACGGTTATTTCCCACCGTTCCGGTGAAACCGAGGATAGCACCATTGCCGATTTATGCGTAGCCACCAACGCTGGCCAGATTAAAACCGGTTCATTGTCACGCTCTGACCGCATCGCCAAGTACAACCAGTTGCTACGCATTGAAGAGGCGCTGGGCAGTAACGCGGTTTATGCCGGTAAATCAACATTTAAACACCTGAGCTAGGTTGCAGGTCTTTGCCCCTTAGTGAAAAAAATTGCTTTTGTATTACTGGTGTTACTGCTCTGGCTGCAATATAAAATCTGGCTGCAGGATGGCGGAATACCGGAAGTCATCGAGTTAAAACAGGAAGTTAAGGTAGTAAAAACCGAGGTACAGAAGCTGCAGGAGCGTAATGCTTCGCTGGACGCTGAGGTCAGGGACCTTAAAAAAGGCCTGGATGCCATCGAGGAGCGTGCCCGCAGTGAGCTGGGCATGATCAGGGAAGGGGAGATCTATTTCCAGGTCATCGAACCGGAAATGCCGGAATCCTCGTCGGCAGAAGGTGAGTAATGTCAGTGCCTGATCACGCAATTGTCGTAAGGACGGGGCAATTGAAACCAGTGCAACGGCGAACATTTGTGGAATACGCTTTTAAATAATGCCACCGAATCAACAATCCAGTCACGCCATCTGGGCCATCGTTCCCGCAGCCGGTATCGGCAGGCGAATGCAGTCTGCTGTGCCCAAGCAGTACCTGTTGCTGAACGACTCGCCGGTTCTCAAACTGACACTCGATGCTCTGCTGCAGAATGCCAATATATCCGGCCTGGTAATTGCCCTGCAGGCAGACGATCAATACTGGCCTGGTATAAAACTGCACAGCAGCAAACCGGTAATTCAGGCAAAAGGTGGAAAGGAACGTGCTGACTCTGTACTGAATGCACTTGATGCACTGTTTGACCATGAAGGCTTCAATCCGGAAACCGACTGGGTAATGGTGCATGATGCGGTACGGCCCTGTCTGTCACAGACCGATATCAACAGGCTGGTCAGTGAAGTAGCTGACAATGCCGATGGCGGACTGCTGGCGATACCGGTACGTGACACCAAGAAACGCCAGCACCCGGACCGGCAGAGTGTTGAAACCACGGTTGTTCGCGAGTTTCTGTGGCGCGCCCTGACCCCGCAGTATTTCCCCGCCAGCAGCCTTAAAAAAGCCCTGCAACAGGCACTGGACAGGGGAGACACCATTACCGATGAATCTTCGGCAATGGAGCTTGCCGGTTTTTCACCAATGCTGGTTGAAGGCTTCGAGGATAATATAAAAATCACCCGGCCTGCCGACCTGGCCCTTGCCGGCCTCTACCTTCGCTACCAGGAACGTATTCATGAACAATAAATCAGCCGCGATTCCTCCTTACCGAATAGGCCACGGCTATGACGTGCATCGCTTTGGCGAGGGTGACAGCATTATTCTGGGTGGTGTCAGTATTCCGCATCATTCTGGATTTATCGCACACTCTGATGGCGATGTACTGATTCATGCATTATGCGATGCCTTGCTGGGTAGCATTGCTGCCGGTGATATTGGTCAGCATTTCCCTGATACCGACGAAAAATATAAAAACATAGACAGTCGTCTGTTACTGGATCAAAGCCACCAGCTGTTAGCGCAGAACCAGTATTCAATAATTAATATTGATCTGACAATTGTTGCCCAGTCACCGAAAATATCACCGCATATTCAATCCATGCGAGAAAGCCTGGCAGACGTATTAAACCTTTATGTAACGCAAATTAATATCAAAGCAACCACCACAGAAAAACTTGGCTTTGCCGGAAGAGAAGAAGGAATTGCGGTGCACGCCGTCGTAATGGTTTACAAAAACACGTCTTAATTGCTCAAAATTGCATTTATTACTGTATTTATAGTAAAAAATGAATTTTTTTTGGCAAAAACTATTTACTTTGGTTGATTTAAGTTATAAAACATCATCACAGTTTTTATGCATAAATCTTTATGAGTAAAAACTTTTTAATTAACGAATATTTTAAATGTTTTTTCGTCTTTATATTTACGAAGAAACTGAGTCAAGTGACATCGTTAACTAAATATAATATCAATCATCAAAGGGCAATCGAATAATGGCTACAGCAAAAAAGAAAGTTACAAAAAAGAAAGCGGTTAAAAAGAAAGTTGCAAAAAAAGCAGTAAAGAAAGCAGCAGCCGCTCCAGCAAAAAAAATAAAAGCAATAAAAAATGCTTATACCAAGTCTGCTCTGTATGCGCACATTGCTGAAGATACAGGACTGGCACGTAAAGATGTTGCAAAAGTTTTTGAATCACTCGGTGAAGTAATCGAAGGTCACGTCAAGAGCCGTGGCGCCGGTGAATTTAAAGTTCCCGGTTTACTGAAAATCAAGGTTAACAAGAAGCCGGCAACCAAGGCCAGAAAGAACGTACCCAATCCGTTCCGTCCTGGTGAGTTCATGGATGTTGCTGCCAAACCAGCGCGTAAAGTGGTTAAAATTCTGCCATTGAAAGCACTGAAAGACATGGCAGCCAGTTAATATTGAATTAATGTATTAATTGAAAAAAGCCCTGTAAGACTATGTTTTACAGGGCTTTTTGTTTGTACTTATGAAGCATCATAAACTATTATATTTGCACGGCTTCAATAGCTCACCACTGTCCCACAAGGCGCAGCTGGTTGCCGACTACATGCGTGAGCTGGGTTGCCAGGATCAGTTGCTGTGTCCGCAACTGCCTTCGGTTCCGGGCGAAGCCAGGGAATTTCTGGAACAGCTGGTTGAAGACAC